>JAPYUD010000067.1:376-11843 GCA_029936215.1 Pirellulaceae bacterium
CCGGCGCCGGTCAGGATAATCACGCGCACATCCTCGGACTCATCGGCTCGCTGCATCGCAGCGGCCAGTTCCTCCTCTACCTGCCTGGTCAGCGCATTAAGCCGATCGGGGCGGTTCAGAGTGATCGTTGCGACCTGATCTGAAATATCTTCGAGCACCGTGGCGTCAGTCATTGCTAGCGTCCTTTTCCTTCTTTCTACAGAACCAGGTCTGGTCACAGAGAGCCAAATACCTGCTGGTCCTTATATAGCCTGCCCACCATCTTCTTCAACCTGCCAACAGGACTCAAGCAGTCCGGCGTAATACGGACCAGGAAAACAAGCTGCCTCGTTTCTCTCCTGCTCCTAATGGCAGCCGCCCGTTTTCCAAGGAAAGAGTTGTCCGCCAACGGCAGCGTTTTTCGTTTTCATTACTGAGGGGCAAAGGAACCTGCAGACGACAGGTTGGAAAAGGGAAGAGGAAATGAATATAGCCAGATTGCGCAAACGGGGATGCCGGGCATCGACCCTCCGTGACCATCTCCATTTTGAACCGTTGGAAGATCGCCGCCTTTTTGCCGCCGACATCATGTTTTCCGGCGGCCTGCTGAGTATCGACGGGGATCACCAGAGTGATGTCATTAACGTGAACACTCTTAATCTTGGTAGTCCCCAGTCCGGCTTGTCGTTCCTGAGAGTCCAGCATGGGCATACGCCAAAGGGCGGCTCCACGGTAATCGACGGAGTCCGTTTCTTCCCCACCTCGATTGTTGACACGATTCGATTTCGTGGGTTTGCCGGAAATGACCGGTTCTCCAATAACACCTCGATCGTCAGCACCGCTTATGGCGGTGATGGATCAGACATCCTCGTGGGAGGTTCCTCGGCAGACCGGCTCTATGGACAAGACGGTAACGACCGGCTCTATGGCCGTTTTGGGAACGACTTTTTGTATGGCGGCCTCGGCGCCGATCGGCTGTTCGGTGGCTTCGGCAACGACACGCTCAACAGCAGCAGCGGCGTTGACATGGTGTTTGGAGGAGCTGGAACAGACCGGCTGGTGGAGCATGTGGATGTCAACGGCTTCCTGGGCACAAACCGCTTCTACAACACGGGCGGTGGAGTGTTCGAGATGAATACTCTTAACAGCATTGAACGGGCATCACTTTACGGTGATGCCAGTGACAACGTCCTGGTCGCCCGGGGGTTTAATGGCCCTGTCACGATCCATGGCTACGGGGGTGAAGACCTGATCATGGGTTCCCAGCGGAGTGACAGCCTCTACGGTGGCACTGGCGACGACCGCATCTACGGTTACGGCGGTAACGACCGGATCCGTCCGGGCCTCGGCGCGGACCTGATCGACGGGGGGACCGGCACCGACCGGGTCCTGGCAACCGTCAACGGTGACGTCGACCTGGATAACACCGTGCTGGAAATCATGCGGTCCACTGGCCTTGAGCTCAACGAGCTGATCGACGTGGAGCGGGCTTCCATCCGTGCGGTCACATCCAACGATGTACTACTGGATGCAGGTGATTTCAGCCGTGGCAATGTCTACCTGGTGGGTGGCAGTGGCAACGACGAGTTGATCGGCGGCTTTCAGAACGATGTCCTTTCCGGAGGAGGCGGAAAGGACCTGATCTGGGGCATGGCTGGCAATGACCGCTTGTATGGTGGATCGGGCAATGACCGGCTGCTCGGTGGCAGCGGTACCGACAGGCTCTACGGTGGCAGTGGAAACGATGGCATGAATGGTGGGCTTCATGCCGACACGCTTAACGGCGGTTCCGGCATGGACCGCTATCTGTGGCAGGCCGGCGACAGCATGGTGGGATACTCGACGACGAACGATGTCCGCATCGTGTTCGAGAACACCACCACGTCGACCACCATCACCTCGAATGGGAACTCGTATACTTACACGGCCCGCAATTGGGCTGACGACGAGATTCGCATCGTCGACGAAGCATTCGAGAGTCTCCAGGATCGGACTGACAACAACGTGTTGTTGCGGACTGCCAACGGCAGTGAAATTACTTACCGGCGACTGGGAGCGGCCAGCACCAGTTTCGTTGCCTGGAATTCAGGTACCCTGCAGCAGTTTGCTGACGGGACATTCAGTAATACCGATGGCTGGATCCACCAGGTCGTTTTCCACGAGATCGGCCACAATTGGGATAACGAGAATCCAGAGTGGGATGATTTCCAGGCGATCAGTGGCTGGACGACAAGTGACATGTCGAGCAACTCGAACTTCTCGGCCGGGGCGATCGGCAACTGGTACCATCTTAACAGTGCCAACTTTGCCCGGAATTATGGCAAGTCGAATCCGAGAGAGGACTTTGCCACCGCTTTCGCCGCCTATTTCAAGGACTACATGGGCGAATCATTTTCCGGGGGCGGAGCTATCAATATCCCCACCAAGATGATCTTCATGGAAGATTTCATCGACGATCTGACCACGGCCTGACCCAAAGGGCCACGTCATAACCCGGCCTCGATTTATCGGGGCCGGGTTTTTTTTCGTCACCAGACTGTGTGGCAACCTGCTTCGTCCCCGTTGATCTGAATCAATTCAGTCCAACGAGGACGAAGCAGCAATCGATCAAATCCGGTACGATTGCCAGCATGTTCATCTCTCGTATTCTGGCCCTGCTCGGCGAAAGCCGCCGCCTGATTGGCTGGTCAGTTTTTTTCGGCCTGATCTTTACCGGCCTGGGAATCCTGCCGCCACTCCTGGTTCGGCAGATGATTCGCTGGCTCGAGGCGGATGCAGTAAGTGGCAGCTTCCTGACCCTGGCACTGGTCCTGGCGTTCATTTTTCTACTGCGTGGAATCGCACGCTACCTTTATGGTCTGAGCTCGCACATTGCCGCTTACCAGACGCTGCACCGGTTAACCAACCTGGTCTACCAGCGACTGCAGGGAATGTCTCCCTCCTTCCTCAACCGCCACCATTCCGGCAACCTGGTTGCCCGCAGTGTGGGGGATGTGGAGGCAATCGAGGATTTCATTGCTCACGGGATTCCCGAAACCCTGCTGGCCATCGTGATTCCGATCACGATGAGCGTGGTACTTCTGCTGATTAACTGGCAACTGGCCCTGATTGCACTGATCCCCCTGCCAATCGTTGCCGGGTTGATGTACATGCTTCAAAAGAGAACACGTAACTACTGGCGAGGCGTGCGGTCCCGCTTTGCCAACGTATCAGCGAGGATGCTCGAACTCATCTCCGGTGCCACGGTGCTGCAGTCCTTTGGCCGCCAGCAACTGGCCGCCCAGAAGCTGGAAGAGGAGAGCCGCGACTACCGTGATCACATCATCCATGCCAACCGCTGGTCGCTGGTACCGGCCGGCGTGGTGCAGGTCTTTAGTGGTTACGGAACGGTACTGGTCGTCGCTGCCGGTGCCTGGATGGTCAGCTCGGGCAGCGGCCCCCGGCTGGAGGTGGACGTGGCCGACCTGGTCGTGTTCCTGATGTACATGGGCCAGATTTTCCTCCCCTTCCTGCGATTGGCGAACATGACCGACAGCATCCAGAAGGCAATGGCCAGTGCCGAGAGGGTGTTTGAACTTTTGGACATGGAACCCGACATTCAGGATTCACCCACCGCGAGTATTCCCGCGGAACCACGATTCGATATCTGTTTTGAGCAGGTACAGTTTTCATATAACGAGAACGAACCGGTTCTCCAGGGTATCTCCTTCGACGTGGCCGAGAACGAGATCGTGGCCCTGGTGGGCGAAACCGGGGTTGGCAAGTCAACTGCCTGTCACCTGTTGCTTCGCTTCTACGACGTGCTCGGTGGCTCGGTGAAGATCGGTGGCGTCGACATCCGTTCCCTGCCACTGGAGCATCTTCGCTCGCAGGTCTCGTTCGTCTCGCAGGAGATCTTTCTTTTCGAGGGCACAATCCGTGAAAACCTGCTCATCGGGGATCCGGATGCCAGCCCCGAACAGCTGCAATCAGCCATCCGGGCCGCCGGGGCCGAGTCCTTTATCGATGCCTTTCCCACGGGCCTGGAAACGATCGTGGGAGAACGGGGAATCCGACTTTCGGGAGGACAAAAGCAGCGGATCGGGATCGCCCGTGCCCTGCTCAAGGATGCTCCGATCCTGGTGCTGGACGAAGCAACCAGCGCCATCGATGCCGAGACGGAAAATGCAATCAAGGATGCGATCCTGAGGGCCAGCAGGAACCGGACGGTGCTGATTATTGCCCACCGGCCCTCGACCATCATGGCGGCCGACCGGATCGTCGTACTGGAAAATGGCACGGTCGTTGAAACCGGTAACTACCAGCAGCTGCTCCAGGCCGACAGTGCCTTTACCCGCCTCTGCCAACTGGGGTCGATCAAGATCGGCAACGCGACGGAACAACCTGGTTAATCGATCCGGCTGAAGGCAAAAATCTGCTCGGGCCTGGCAAGGGCCAGATAATCAACGACTGACATGATCACCGAGTCAGTCAGTGAGCCGGCATTGAAGGCAATTCGCTCGTTCTCCCGGATCCCACTGTCCACATAGAGAGGAAAGGGAAGAATTGGCGAGCCAAAGGGAGGCACGCTTCCAGGGACCAGTCCCGGAGATCCCTCGCGTGCGGTCAGCTGCTGAAGTTCCTCGGCAGTGGCAAACCGCATCTTTCTCGAGCCAAGCTGCTTTCGAATCAGGGCAGAGTAAACCCGTCGCTCGGCAGGCAAAACGAAAAGGGCAAATGTGTCGTTGACCTTCATCAACAGCGCCTTGCCACCGTTTCGGAGTTCCTCGCCACGGACCCTGGCCGCTTCCTCGGAGGTATAGGTCGGTTCATGGTGGAGTTCACGAAACTCGACCTGTTCTGTTTCGAGTAACTGGCGAATTGCCTCCAGCACGGTCATCGCACTCTTTCTTTCCGGGCCTTACTTTCCCTCGCTGGCCCAGCGTTTCATTAAATTCACGTTACCTCGGATTTCCTCGAATCGCTCCGGGCGACGTGTTTTCATGGTGTCCAGGTAGATTTTCATGTCACTGTCATACATGGCATCCGTTTCCGGTGTAGCCCCCTGGTCACCGCTCTGGACAATCCAGTCATTCAGCATTACCTGGTGCTCGGCAAGCACCCTGCGACCTTTCCTGGAACCGGCCAGGTTATCAAGCTCGTCAGGGTCGCTGCGAAGATCATAAAGTTCCTCGGCTGGGCGAACCTCGGCCATGATCAGAGACTGGTTCCGGTCCAGCACACCGGCAGCGTGGAGAGTGCGCATCTGGCGAATGATTGGCTTGTTATCCTTGTAGGCGTTCGGCTGCAGGTAGGGACGCTGGGGATAGAAGTTACGGATGTACTTGAAGTTCTCTGTCCGCACAGCCCGCATCCGGTCGACTGTTTCATCACAGCGATCCCGGGCCGAGACAATATACTTTCGCGGCTGGTAATTGTCCGATAGCAGGTCGATTCCCTGCATGCTGGCGGGAATCTCGATCCCGGCCAGGGCCAGCGACGTGGCGGCCAGGTCGATCTGCAGGACCAGGTCGGGACGCACTTGCCCTGCCTCGATTCCCGGACCCTTTAGGATGAGCGGAATCCGCATCCCTTCCTCGTACATGAACTGCTTCCCCCGGACATGGCTTACTCCATGGTCGGTGAGAAAGAAAACAAATGTCCTCTCTAGCTCCCCGGCATCCTCAAGTTGCCTGAGAATCCTCCCCACCTCCAGGTCAGTGTTCATGACCGAGTTCAGGTAGAGCGCCCAGTCCTGGCGGATCACTTTATCGTCAGGGTAATAGACCGGCAGCGTCACGTCGGCCGCAGCAATCGGCCTGGGCGTCGGTATGTTACGTCCCTTACCACCGCGCAGCTGGTACTGGGCAAAAAAGGGCTGCCCCTCCTGCCGGTGGGAAAAATGGTGAGAATCATAGATCGATTTATCGTACTGGAAGTTGTAGTCCGTTTTCCCCGCCTTCCGCGGTGCCTCCCGGGGAGCAACCTTGTCGAGCATCCCTGCAAAACTCCCGTTGGCAGTGAAGTAGCCTGCCTGCTGGAACAGCAACGGGACTGGAATCACCCCCTCCGGCAGAACAATCTTCTGCTGGCCACGACCGCTGCGGTGATGATGGGCGCCAATCGATGTCTGGTACATGCCGGTGATCATGGCCGACCGACAGGTACTGCAAACTGGTGCAGTAACAAAGGCCCGGTCAAAGCGGAGTCCGGCACGGGCGAGGGCATCCACGTTGGGTGTCTGGATATCCTCTTCCCCGTAACACCCAAATGGCAGCGACATGTCCTCCACCACGATCCAGACAATATTGGGGCGTTCCTGCTCGGCCAGCAGGCGAGCATTCCCTGGACAGGCAAGCAGAACAAGGACGGCGAATTCCAGGAAAGCAGAAAATCGAAAACAGGTCATGGGATTTCCCTCGAGAGACGTCGTTCACTTGATCGCTGGCCGCTCCAGGTCGTTGTCCCGGACCTGCTTGAGCTTCTCGGCCAGTTGTGCCTGGTAACGTGCTACAACCGAAGCAAATCGGGGCTTGGCGGCCAGGTTGTCGAACTGGCCCGGGTCTTTCTCCATGTCAAATAGCTCGATACCCCCGGCCGCATTCTCACCGTACTGGATGTAAGACCATTTATCCTCCCGCAGCAGGAACCCCTTGCGTGCCGGTGCAACGCTAAAGGCCATATCCCGAACCGTGTGAGCCGGGTCATCGAGCATCCGCGAGATATCCTTCCCCTGGAGTCGCTCCTGTACTTCCAGTCCACAGAGGCTGGCCACGGTCGGGTAAAGATCCAGCAGTTCCGTCAGCGAATGGCAGATCGCCGGCTTCTTGCCCGGCACACTGATGATCAGCGGCACCCCGGCAGACTCGTCACGCAGACTGACCTTGGCCCAGAAATCATGTTCCCCCAGGTGGTAACCGTGGTCACTGGTGAAGATCACAATGGTTTTTTCTTCCAGGCCATTTTTCCTGAGAGCTTCCATCACCTTGCCAACCTGGGCGTCCATGTAAGCGACCGACGCATAATAGCCGCCAACCGCTTTCTTCTGCCGTCGAATATCCATCTTCATGTTCACGCTGGTCTTGTAGTTGATCCCGGCCCTGGGAATGTCATCCCAGTCCCCGGGTACTTTCCTGGGCAGAGTCATCGTGCTGTAGGGGAGGAAGGGTGGATAGTAGGAACTGGGAGCGACAAAGGGGACATGGGGACGGACGAAACCAACACCCAGCCAGAAGGTGTCATCCTTGTGCTTCTCGATCAGTTCAACCGCCTTTGCTGCTGTCCTGCCATCGGAATGCACCAGGTCACCTCCATCGGCCTCGACAACAACAAATGTATTTCCTCCGACGACCGGCTTTTTCCCGTCCGGGTTGCCTTCCAGCGTCTCCCCCTTGCCGGGCGCTTTCCACTCGGGCCCCTGGCTGTTGAATTTCTCCGTCCAGGAGGCCGGATCATCGGCACCATCGGTACCTTTCTCGATCCCTCCCGGGACTCCCATGTGGTAGATCTTGCTGACCCTGGCCGTGTAGTAGCCCGCGTCCTTGAAGTGCTGCGACCAGGTGGCTCGATCACCAATGGCCGGCCTGGGACTGACATACCCGAGCACCCCGGTGGCATGGGGATAATAGCCGGACATGAAAGAGGCCCGCGAGGGTCCACAGTAAGTCCCCTGGCAGTAGGTACGGGTGAAACGTGTACCGCGGGCGGCGATCCGATCAATATTTGGCGTCTGGCAGACCTTGTTGCCGTAACAGGAGAGAGCGTTGGCGGTCAGGTCGTCGGAGATAATGAACAGCACGTTCATTCTTCCGGATTCCGCTGCCTCCGACGGGCCTGGAAGGCACGCCGGGACAAGCAGGAGGATGGCGAGAAGAAGAAATCGCTTCGAGCGGATCATGCCTGGTGTCCCTGCAAAAATGAAATAGGAGAAAACGCTTATTTCCCGGGAATCTCTTTTTCCCCCGAGTGTTTTTCCTCGAGCCGCTGCCAGTAACTCTTCCAGTACTTGTCGTAATAGTCATAAGCAGCGTTTTCAATATGCACCGGGTCAACCACTTTCGGTGCGGTGGCAGGGTCATAACCTGCCAGGTGCTCCTTGCCCGCTCGCAGGCGGGGCGAGACAAAACGCCACTCGGAATCTCCCAGCACGTCGGCACAGAGCTGGGCCGCAGCCGGGTCGTAAGCCTTCAGTTGCTCGCGGGTATGGATGTGATTGTGATCGTGGTCCATCGTACGGTTGGTGTCATACCAGCACTGCAGCACCTCGGCCCAGTATTCCGACCGGTTCTTGTGTGCATAGCACTCCTTCGGACCGCCGAAATTGATCAACACGCTGTCCTTTTCCGTCACCCTGACACGGGGATGGGTCGGCTTGCCGTTGACGAGGATGTCACCGGCCTTGAGACAATTGCGGATCAACTCGGGAGACTGGTCCGGAAAGGACTCCACCAGGGCATTATAGAGTCGCACCGGTGTCTCGCTTTTCACTCGGCGGTATCGCTGTGCCGCCCGCCCGTCATTCCAAATCGCCTTGGCCCTGGCCCGTTCAAAGCAATCGGTCAGTCTCTTTTGCTGCTCCTCGTCAAACCCGGCACCGTGAATCACGTGGCCAAATTCATGGACCAGGATGCTCTCCAGTTGCATGCCTCCCTCGTATTCCAGTACATCTTCCTCGGCGAACAGGACAACCGGGCGGTTGTCCTTCCGGGTCAGGAAGCCACGACTCCGCCAGTTATAGAAATCCAGCTCCTTGCCGGTCTTGTCTGATTTGAACTGTGGTACATCGGAGGTGAATTCATCATGTCCCACGAGGATACAGAGTACTTTTTGCTGCCGGATCCGCTCAGCCACCTGTGGATCGATACTCCGCATGATCCGGTCGAACAGGTAAGCAGTTTCCAGGTGGGCATAGTCGGAGACCTTCTCTGATGTGGCAACCAGGATCTGCTGCACCTCAGTCACTTTCTTATAGAAGGACTTGTCCAGCTTGTACTCGGCTGCCTGCTTTTCCGAAAGCGGTTTGACCACGTGAACCGGCTCGGCGGCCTGGACACAGAAGGAGCCGGTCAATAACAGGAACGTGGCCAGGGGACTTAATGACCTGGTCTGCGGCATGAATAATCTCCATGAAGGATCAGACGGAAAAACCCATTTTCAGGGAAATCACTTTCTCTTGAAACCCGCAGCAGCCGATTTCCTCAGAGAAGAACCCGCTTGTTGTCCAGAATTGAACAGACTGTTAAAAGGGGAGATGGAAATTGCACGCGGGCAAGTACCGTCGCGGATCAGTGGGCTGGCAGTAAGGGAGAGTGAGCGTGGATCACGACAATTACAATGAACTGACGGCCGAGGAAGAACATGTGATCAAGCACAAGGGAACGGAAGCTCCCTTTAGCGGTGAGTACACCGACTCGAAACAGCCAGGAACATACATCTGTCGGCGCTGCAACGCCCCGCTTTACCAGTCCGCCGACAAGTTCGACAGTCACTGTGGCTGGCCCAGTTTTGACGACGAGATCCCAGGGACGGTCGACCGCCATTCGGATCCAGATGGCCGCCGCACCGAGATTGTCTGTCACAACTGCGAGGGGCACCTGGGGCATGTTTTCCTGGGCGAGTCGATGACAGACAAGAACACACGCCACTGCGTGAACTCGCTCTCAATCCTCTTCATTCCCGATGGGGAATCACGACCGGCGACCATCGGTCCCTCGCCGGATTGAGTCACCCACCCTCTCATCAAGAGGTCCCGTCACTTGATCGGAACCGTGTAGCTGAGGATACCGATAGGTTCTCCCTCTTTCGCACTCTTGTAGTTGTCGTGGCACATCGTGCATTTCTCCAGCACCACGGGAATCGGTGTGGCTGCACGCAGGTATTTTTTTCCATCCCGAACGATCACACTGTCGACGAACGTCGCACCCCCCTTGAGACTCTTGACCGCCTCAATATCGAAAGTATCGGTTGGCGTGTTCTCATCGTTATAGGGCTCACCTGTCGCATCGAGCAGGTTCACTTCATGCCAGCCCTTTTCCTTGATGGCAGCAAAGAGCGCCTTGGCAGCGGTCCCTGCCGGCAAATCGTCCTCGGTTTTCACGTAATGCTGCGTGATCAGCACCACCGCCACCTTGTAGACGTCGTCAAGCATCTTGACCTGTTCGCGTGTCCGCTCCACCGCGGCCCGGTTGGCCCTTGGCTCCCTGGCAGAGGTTCCAGGCAGGCAGATTGCCACAAGCAGGACCACCAGTGCGGCAACAATAATTGAGGGTTTCCATGTCGTGTTCATCCCGAGTTCTCCCTAGTAGTTAAAAACTGTCGTAAAAATAAAAACCGGTGCGATTGCCTGGATCTCCGTTGCCCTGGCACAACAGAGAAGCGAGACACAAAAAATAAACGTTCGTTGTAGAAGTTGTCAATGGACCTGGTTCGTGGCCTGTCGCTACAGCTTGTCCTTGAGGAACTTCACGACATCTGCCCAGTACGGTTGTCGCACCTGGAAAAACAGCAGGTGGCCATCTCGCCCGAAAGCTGGATAGACAACAAGCCGGACCGACTTGCCCGCTTTCTCCAGCGCCGCATGGGTCTGTCGACTGAGGGCAACATGATCTGCCTGCCGCGTGTCATTGCTGGCGACAAGGATCAAGGTCGACGCCGTCACACGACTGGCCTGGGGCAGGAAGCGGACAAGGGTTCCCTTGCCAGGTGCCGGGGCCATCATCACGATCGCCTTGAGGTCGCGGCGGCGGACTGGCATTCAGTCCCTGGCAATCCAGCAGGACTGCCATTGTGACCAGCGCAGTCACGATCCACCGTAAAACCATCATCTCAGGTCATGATCCTTCCAGGTCTGCCACGATGGTCGGCACATGCTCGTATCCACTCGGAGCGGTAAAAAGCAGGCTCCAACCGCTCTCGTCCAGGCAGTAGCCGGCGATCACGTTTCCCGCTCCGGCTCCCCCGATCACGAACTTGATACGAGAGTACCCGACATCCGGTGTCGCGGTTGCCTCCACCCAGTAGACTCCCTCCCGCTCCTCGACATTCACAACCTCCCACTGCGATTCTGGATCGGCTGGAAAGCAACGATACCCAATCCGCTGGATCTGCTCGGCAAACAGCCCGCTCATCTCATTTGGGGGTACCGATGAGGCCGACGTGAGATTGGCCGGCCGCAGGTCAAGCGGCCTTGCCGCGACAGGCTCCGGCACAGAAGGTGGCTGGCCAACCGGTTCTGGAGCGGGAAGGGGATCGCTTACAGGTTCCGTCCTGGTCTTTTCCTGTACCGGTTCTTCCCAGGCCGGTTCTGCCGGGACCGGCTGGGCACGTGCCTGTTCTTCCCCGTCCGGTTCATCCTGAACCGGTTGAGTCCATGACGGCTGCATGCTCTCTGCAGCCTTCTCACCTGGCAGGTAGACCTCTTTTCCGTGCACACTCGTTTGCGGCAGTTGCCCGTTTTGGCGTGCCTCGGCGAGCAGCTGCTTGCCTTCTTCACGCAGGGCAAAGTCGGCAT
>JAPYUD010000068.1:0-11836 GCA_029936215.1 Pirellulaceae bacterium
CGTCATGGTGGTTCATGGCCGAGCCGCCGCGGCTCTTGCCAATCGCATCCAGTTCATCGAGGAAGATGATGCAGGGAGCCTTGGCTTCAGCTTGCTGGAACATGTCGCGGACACGAGCTGCTCCCACGCCCACGAACATCTCCACGAAATCGCTTCCAGAGAGGCTGAAGAATGGCACGCCCGCTTCTCCGTCAATCGCCTTTGCAAGTAGTGTCTTGCCGGTACCGGGAGGACCCACCAGCAGAACACCCCGCGGAATCCTGCCTCCGAGTCGCTGGTAACGCTCGGGAGACTGGAGGAAATCGACAACCTCCCAGACCTCCTCGACTGCCTCGTCAACCCCGGCGACATCCTGGAAGGTGATTCCCAGGTCCTCAAGAGCGAACAGGCGTCCCCGGCTGCGACCGAACTGGGCCGGTGAACCGGCTCCCCCCAGCCGCCTGAGCATGGAAATGAAAAAGAAAAGCACCAGGCCCGTGATCAGCAAGAATGGCCAGGCCTTGGCGAACCCCGATTCATGGGCGTATTCCCATCCGATGAAGTGTTCATCCAGCAGCTTTTTCAAAGACTGGTCGGTTGTCCCGTCACTGGTCCCCCGGTTGACACGGATCTGTGCATTAACCGCCTCCTCCTCCACGTCCTTTCCCATCACCACGAGCTTGTCGACGGTCCCCACGATCACTCGCTCGTAGACACGCACTTCTCGCAGTTCGGTAATACGGAGCGTCTGTCCCTTATCCTCGCTTCCCGTCTCATGGAGTATGCCTTTGGAATCCTTGGCGAGCTTGCTGCCATTGGAAACACGGCTGCTTCCCTCTACCAGCTGCTCAAACTGCCGGGGAGTGATCCTGACGACCGACGATTGCACGGACCAGTAGAGGTAAACCAGCAGTCCAAGCCCCGCAATCAGGATGTAAAGCGTGGTATTCCGGCTTGTTGCGGTAGGCTTGCCTGACGTGGAAGTGGAAGGGTCGTCCGCCATCTTGTCCTCCGTCGGGGTGTTTGGATTTGTCGGCAACCCTTCATGGTAGGTTCAAATGAATGGCAATGGGAGAGGGGGCGGCTACTTCTTGTCCCGGTGGGCGGCTAAGCTATAACGGTCAGGGGTGGAGGAATCGCCTGTAAGGGTGGCAACATCTCTCGTCTCCTCTCTCCTTCGCACAAGCCTCGTGGCAGGCAAAGAAGATGAATCATCAGGGTCGCCAGGTCGTTGTGCTCGGCTCGACCGGCAGTATTGGAAGAAACACGCTGGAGGTTATCCATGCCTCGGGGGAGAAGCTCCGCGCCTGTGGCCTGACTGCCCATCATCAGCTTGACCGACTGCTTCTGCAGTCGCAGGAGCATCTCCCGCAGTGGATCGTGGCCAGTGATGCAGAAACAGCCAGCAAGTATGACTGGGATGCACTGCCTGACGGGATTGAGCTGCTTGTTGGTGAAGAGGGCATCCGCCAACTCGTCCGGGAACCCTCGGTGGATATTGTTCTCTCTGCAATCGTCGGAAGTGCCGGGCTGATTGGCACCTGGGAAGCGCTCCAGGCTGGCAAAACCGTGGCGCTGGCAAACAAGGAGACGCTGGTTATGGCCGGCTCGCTGGTGACCCGCCTGGCAGCCGAGCAGGGAGGAAAGATCATCCCGGTCGACAGTGAGCACAGCGCGATCTTCCAGGTCCTCCAGGACAAGGGAGTCGAGCAGGTGCGGCGGATCATCCTGACCGCCAGTGGTGGTCCCTTTCGCGAATGGACACGGGAACAAATTAAACAGGTGACCGTCGAGGATGCACTCTCGCATCCAACCTGGGAGATGGGTCCCAAAATCACGGTCGATTCTGCCACCATGATGAACAAGGCGCTGGAAATCATCGAGGCCCGCTGGCTGTTTGATATTCCGGTGGACCAGATCGACGTGGTGATCCATCCCCAGTCGCTGGTTCACTCGCTGGTGGAGTACCGCGATGGAAGTACACTGGCCCAGCTCAGCCCGCCCGATATGAAATTACCGATCCAGTACGCCCTCTCCTATCCCCAGCGATGGGAAGGGCCTGCCGAGCTGCTGGACTGGTCTTCCTCATTTCAGCTGGATTTCTCTCCACCCGATCCGGACCGTTTTCCTGCCCTCGAGCTGGGCCGCCAGGTTGCCCGGCAGGGGGGGACTGCCGGTGCCGTGCTGAATGCCGCCAACGAGTCTGCGGTTGCCGAGTTTCTAGAAGGACGACTAGAATTCATCCACATCGTCCCGGCCTGCCGGGCCGTTCTGGAACAGCACGATTTTGACCCGCATCCATCGCTAGATCGACTCGTCCAACTCGATCACTGGGCCCGGGAGGAGACAAAGAAGTGGATTTCTCGTTAGTCGCATTATTTTCTGCCAGTTCCCTGGCGACCTTCCTGGCCATCCTCAAGGCACTGGTTGCTCTGGGATTTGTCATCTTTGTCCATGAACTGGGTCATTTTCTCGTTGCCAAGGCCTGCGGGGTGAAGTGCGAGAAATTCTATGTCGGTTTCGATATTCCCATCCGCATCTGGCGATTACGGCTTCCCAGCGCCCTGGTCAAGGTCCAGTGGGGGGAGACCGAGTACGGGATCGGCATCGTCCCGCTGGGAGGGTATGTCAAGATGCTCGGCCAGGATGATAACCCGCTGAACGCTGAGGCCGAGGCTGAGCGGGCACGCAAGTCCCCTGACGAGGATGCTGCAGAAGTCGACAAAAACGAGGTGGCGGAGAAAGACGCGGTTGCGGCCGAAGAACCGGTGGGACTGGATCCGCGCAGTTACGTGGCCAAGAACGTACCGCAGCGGATGGCAATCATCTCTGCCGGTGTGATCATGAACTTGATTTTTGCCGTCATCTTTGCGGCCGTGGCCTACCGCATGGGAGTCAAGATCACCCCCTGCGTGGTTGCTGGTACCTCGGCCGGTGACCCGGCCTGGCAGCAGGCATGGCCCAGCGGCAGCCAGATCGTGCAGATCGGTCGGGACGGGGACCCGGACTCCGACCTGCGATTCCAGTGGGAACTGCGCTACAAGGTGGCAGAAAGCGGTATCGGGGAAAACGTCAAGGAGATGGATATCCTGCTTCGAGCTCCTGACGGGCAGGAGCAGTGGAAGAAGATCACTCCCACCGATCGGCTCAAGCAGCAGCTGGGCATGGTCTCGCTGGGGATCCGTCCTCCCTCCTCCTCGCGACTTTCCGGTACGATACCGTTCTACCGCGGTTCGGCTGCTGCAGAAGCCAGCCCCCCCCTGCAGCCTGGTGATCTGATTACCGCGGTGGATGGGATTCCACTTGCCGAGACAGGGAACCCGAATACCTATTACGGGCATCAGGTGCTCGAGCAACTGGCAGCAGCCATTGACTCGCCGATGACGCTGACCGTCCAGCGA
Source organism: Pirellulaceae bacterium (assembly GCA_029936215.1). GTDB lineage: Bacteria > Planctomycetota > Planctomycetia > Pirellulales > Pirellulaceae > SAT2750. The sequence goes on from JAPYUD010000068.1 coordinate 3,381, forward strand.
ACGGGAATTGACGGCAGGACTGAAACAGTGGAGGTGGATCTTGCCCCTGCACCGTTTTACAGCCTGGGGCTGGAAATGAAGATCGGGCCGCTGGTGGCGATCCAGCAAGGGTCGGTTGCCAGCGAGGTTGGTTTCCAGGCAGGGGACGAGCTGGTCACGCTCAACGGGGAGCCCATCGGGGATCCACTCACGCTCTCGCAGCGGGTTGGCACTCTGGCAGGAGAACCCCTCGAGTTCACGGTGACTCGGGAAGGGAGCACCGTGGCAATCGATGTTCCCCCGCTCGGGCCCGAGTTGAATATCCCGTACATGGGGCCCCTGCCGGTGGCATCGATCGAGTCACTAGGGATCGCCTTTGAAGTCACCAGCCAGGTTACCGGGGTGCAACCGGACAGCTCGGCCGGGGAAAAAGGGGTCGCTGCTGGCAGCGAAGTGGTCAGTGTCCAGCTGCGGGTTCGGGGAGAAGCGAACAAGGCCTACGTGGCAGGGAACTACGGCGAGCGATACGAGGAAGAGATGGTGGTCGGTCAGCAGGGCGTCAACTGGATGAGCATTCACCATCGACTGCAGCACCTGCTTCCAGATACCGAGGTGCTGGTGAAGTTGCAACATGCCGATTCAGCCCCGGTCGTCATCTCCCTGGCAGCACGACCACGTGCGGAGACCTATTTTTCTGACCGCGGCCTGGTCCTTACCCAGATGCACCGGCAACATGCGGCTGCCTCCTGGGGAGATGCCATCTCGCTCGGATTCCGTGAGACCCGCGAAAAACTGTCGGAAGTACTGCGCGTGCTGAAAATGCTCGTCACCCGGGAAGTCTCGGTGGACAAGCTGGGAGGGCCGATCACGATCGTCAGGGTGATGGGGATCGAATCGTCCGAGGGGTTTAGTCGTTTACTGCTGTTCCTGACATTCCTCAGTGCGAACCTGGCAATCCTTAATTTCCTGCCTATTCCGGCGCTCGACGGAGGTCACATGATCTTCCTGTTGGTCGAGGCGGTGACGAGAAGGCCGGTCAGCGAACGGATCCAGGGAATCTTCACCCTGATCGGGGTGGTCCTGCTGCTGGCACTCATGATCTACGTGATCTTCAACGACATCGCCCGCATCTAGGGACTCTCCTGTCGCTCTTGTTTCAAAGTAGCTCGATCGGGTACTATTCGCCGCATCAGGCCGCACGCATTGTGCCTGGAGAGGGGATCTTGACGTGACACAGTACACCCTTAGTGAACTTGCCAGCCGCCTGGGCGCCAGGATCTGTGGGGATGGAAATACGGTCATCACCAATGCCGCGGCGATTGGTAATGCTGCGAAGGGGGATATTACCTTCGCCCGTGACAAGGCAAATTTCTCGCAGCTCTCCAATTCCCTTGCCTCGGCCGCGATCGTCCCTGTGGAGTGTGAATTGCAGGGGGTGCCGCTGTTGATCGTGGAGGATCCCACGCTGGCATTCATCGAAGTGGTCAAGCTTTTTCGCCCGGCCCCGCCCCAGTACCCGGCTGGTATAAGCGAGCAGGCGCTGGTCGATCCCACCGCCTGCCTGGACGAGACCGTGAGCGTGCATGCCAGGGCGGTGATTGGTGCAAACGTGGAGGTCGGAGCTCGCACGCAGATCCATGGTGGAGTGCATATCCTGCCGGGCACAAGAATCGGATCCGATTGTGTGATCTATCCGAATGTCACGATCTATGAACACGCGGTGATCGGTGACCGCGTGATTATTCATGCCGGCAGTGTGCTGGGGTCTTTTGGGTTTGGCTACGATTTTGTTGACGAACGTTACCAGCTCGGACAGCAGCTCGGAAATGTGATCATCGAGAACGATGTTGACATCGGTGCCTGCTCCGTGATTGACAGGGGATCTTTCGGTCCCACCCGGGTGTGTGAGGGGACCAAGATCGATAACCAGGTCCAGATCGCGCACAACTGCCACATCGGTCGTCATAATATTATTTGTGCACAGGTTGGTATTGCTGGTACTGCAACCACCGGTGACTTTGTGGTGATCGGGGGCCAGGTCGGAATTCGTGATCATGTCCAGATCTGTGACCGTACCCAGGTCGGGGCCTGCTCGGGTGTCATGCAGAATATCACCGAACCGGCAACTTACATGGGAACTCCGACCAGGCCCGATACCCAGCAGCTTAAGGTCTTTGCAACGCTCCCCCATCTTCCCGGCATGCGCAAGCAGATGCGCAGCATGCAGCGTCTGATTGATGAATTGAAGCAGCGTCTGGATGACGACGCCGACGACATCGTGAGCGAGGATGCTGCCTGATGAGTGGATCCTCGTCTTTTTCTCAACCGCCCGCCCGCATGGGACTGCTGGCTGGCTGGGGTGATTACCCATTTGTTGTCAGGGACACTCTGCGTGAACAGGGCATCGATGTGATCGGTGTGGGGATTCGCGGCCATGTTGAGCCGGGCCTGGAAAAGAACTGTCAGGCCTACCGGGAACTTGCGATTGGCCGCCTTGGTGCTGCGATCCGCTTCATGAAACAACACGGGGTGACCGCTGCCACGATGGCCGGCAAGGTGCACAAGGAGATGTTGTTTAGCCGTGGAGCATGGACAGAGCTCTTGCCGGACTGGGAGGCACTTCGCGCGTTCGGTTCTCACTGGATCACCGGAACCGGAGACCGGCGTGATAACACCCTGGTTACCGCTGCCATCGATGCTTTTGCCCGGCACGGAATTCACTTTGCTCCTGCTACCGATTTTGCGCCGGAGTTGCTGGTCCCGGAGGGCATACTGGTCGGACGGCTGACACGCTTGCAGCGAATGGATGTGGAATTTGGCTGGCAGCATGCCAAGCAACTGGGGGGACTTGATATCGGGCAGACGGTGGTTGTCAAACGCAAGGCGATCCTTGCCGTGGAAGCGATCGAAGGGACAGATCAATGTATCCAGCGGGCCGGGGAACTCTGTTCGGGAGGCGGATTTACGGTGGTCAAGGTGGCCAAGCCGCAGCAGGATATGCGGTTTGATGTGCCCACGATCGGGATCGGGACCATTCGCCAGATCGCGGCAGCCGGGGGGCGGGTGCTGGCCGTGGAAGCTGAGCGAACGATCCTGATCGACACGGCCGCTACCATCGAATGTGCCCGCACGCATGGGATTACCCTGGTCGCCCTCAGATCGGACGAGGTTAGCGGTTCATCGCGAGCTGCATGAAACTCCTTTTCCCGCTCGTCATACTCGCTATCATAAGGGCCTGCTTGATCCCGCTTCCAAGGAGAGGCCATGTTCAGTGAAAAACGGTTTCTGTTATCCATCTCGGCAGTCACACTTGGCCTTCTTATTGGCAGCGTTATTCCTGCCGAGGACTGGCCCCAGTGGCGTGGCCCCACCCGGGATGGTGTCTGGACGGAAACCGGGATCATTGATCAATTTGCTGGCGACGAGGTGAAAATCCGCTGGCGCGTTCCCGTTGGAGCGGGTTACAGTGGGCCGACAGTTGCCGAGGGCCGTGTTTTCCTGACCGACCGGGTTGCCGAGCCGAAGCAGATCGAGCGGATCCATTGCTTCGACGAAAAAACCGGCAAGACCCTTTGGACGATTGATTACCCGGCCGATTATGAAATCGGCTACAAGGCAGGTCCACGGGCGGCCGTGACAATTGATCAAGGGCGAGCTTACTCGCTCGGGGCGATGGGACATTTTTATTGCCTCGATGCTGCCAGTGGAAACGTACTCTGGAAGCATGACCTGCAGCAGGCCTACCAGATCGTGATGCCAATCTGGGGAATCGCCGCCGCGCCGCTGATTGTGGATGACGTGGTAATTCTGCAGGTGGGTGGCAAGGAGGCGTGTATTGTCGGCTTTGATAAGAAAACGGGGCAGCAGCGCTGGACGGCACTGACCGAGCGGGCAGGTTATTCCTCACCGGTTCTGGTCACGCAGGCGGGAAAGGCGGTCGTTATCTGCTGGACTGGTGACAGTGTTTCCGGGATTGACCCGGCCAGCGGGAAGGTCTACTGGCGCTACGATTTTCCTCCCTCGCGGATGCCAATCGGGATTGCCACACCGGTGGTTCACCAGGGCGAGGTCTTTGTGACGTCCTTTTACGATGGCTCGCTGATGTTGAAGCTTGACCAGCAGAAAACAGCCGTCAGCAAGATCTGGCGACTGGTTGGACCGGATGAACAGAATACCCAGGGCTTGCACTCGATCATCAGCACCCCCGTTCGACTGGGTGACCACCTTTATGGAGTCGATAGTTATGGGGAACTACGATGCCTGGAGGCAGCCAGTGGAAAGCGGATCTGGGAGGACCAGACGGCTACACCCCGTTCCCGGTGGAGCACGATTCACTTTGTCCGTAACGGAAAGAAAATCTGGATGTTCAATGAGCGTGGAGAGTTGATCATCTCGGAGCTTTCCCCGCAGGGTTTCAAGGAAATAAGCCGTGCCAGCCTGATCACACCGACGCTTGAGCAACTGCGCCGCCGCGACGGTGTCTGCTGGTCCCATCCTGCCTATGCGAATCGCCATGTTTTTGCTCGAAATGACAAGGAACTTGTTTCTGGCAGCCTGGCAAAATGAGTTGGCTTGACGGCTGATGATTGTGGTTTTCCGGCCGTGGTGCCGATAAAGCAGGTATCTTCCCGGATGCAGGCTGATCCCCTTTGCATTGCCACAGGGATTGGCCTAGAATGCTCGTTTTCCCACCTGCAGATTCCATTGAAGAAGAAAGTAACACGTGGTTAAAGTCATTGTCAGGGATCGTGAGACGATTCAGGAAGCAGTTCGACGTTTTGGCAAGTTGCTGATGCGGAGCGGCCTGAAGAAGGAAATGCGCCGCCGCAAGTATTACGAGAAACCAAGTGATATTCGTCGACGTGCACGACTGCGGGCCCAGCGCCGCGCCTTGAAGACACGGCTTGGTGGTTGAATTGGCCACGCGGCAGCAGAAAACAGAATCAGACCGGCAGGTTTTCCGGCCGGTTTTTTTTCTGCGCCGCCAGCAGCCGCCGGCTTGCCACCACGATGACCAGCCCGAAACTGGTTGCCAGCAGCACTCCCAGGGTCACGCTATCCAACCGCGAGGGAAAAAAGGGATGGTAACCTGTCCCCTCGATTGACCCCGATTCTGCTTCCCCCAGGGCCTGTTGGAATGGCCAGAGAACTCGCATCGAGCCAACCATTGCCCCGCAGAGAAAGGCCATCGTGACCGCGTGGAATCGACGAAGCAGGAAACGTAGCAGCCGGCTGAAGATCATCAGGCCAGCCAGGCAGCCAGAAGCAAAGACTGTCAGCTCGACCAGGTGGTGCACGATCTGCCGGCCAGCAAACAGGTCTGCCGGAATACCAGTCAGGTAGAGATAGACTCCCATGATCAATAGGATCATGGCCCCACTGATTCCGGGCAGGATCATGGCACAGATTCCGACCATGCCGGAAAGAAACAGGTAGGCGAGTGAGGGAGTAAACTGGCTGCCGGGTAACTCGGTAATTGTCCAGGCAAGCAGGCCTGCCAGCACGGCAGTCGGGCCCAGGGTCCAGCACTCCCGGGCAGTGCGCGGCCAGAGGGGTCGGGCAACAAGCCAGCTGCAGGCGAGCATCATTCCCAGGAAGAACGCCAGCGTGAAGGGCCGTGTGGCTTCCCCGCTCAGAAGCTGGTGAGCCAGGGTGGTCATTGACAGTAGCCCGATCAGAATCCCTGCCAGCAGGCTGCCCAGGAAAGGAAGGTCCACGTGGCCAGCAGCCTTTTTCCACTCTCCCTGGATCAGCAGTCGAAGGAACTGGCGATTGAAATGTGAAAGTGCCCGTATAAGTCGCTCATAGATATTGAGAACCAGTGCGACGGTGCCTCCGGAAATACCTGGCACGCTGTCTGCACATCCCATCAGCACGCCCCGCATGAGGTGGCCTGGAAGATTATCACCTGACCTGTCCGGCTCGCTGTTGTCGCCCGGGGTAGTTGGTTGGGTATTCATCAATCGTGCTTGTTTTTAAGGAAAGAGACGTGATCTGCCATTACCTATATCGTTGTCCGGCCCGGAAAGATCGAAGAAAAGTACCCTCGCGGCCGGATCCAGTCGCTTGCTGGCGATCGTGCAGAGGATAAAATCGAGAGTCCAGGGCGGTCTTTTACCAGGCCGGACAAGCCAGCCTGGGATCCTGTTTCCTCCTTGCCTGGACCGGAATGCCTGCTTTTAGGGATGCCGGGGAAAGCGGTCTGAGTGATGATCATACGGAGTGATGGGGACCGGTTGACGATCCAGTCCCCGGCCAAGATCAACCTGTTCCTGGATGTGCTGGGCAGGCGTGAGGATGGTTTTCATGACCTGGAGACCGTGATCTGCGCGATTGACCTGCAGGACACGCTGGAAATGCGGGTGGTGGCCGGGAACGAAATAACTCTCCATCTTCATGGAAACGGTACTGGCCAGCGCGAGCCGCTTCCCGAGGGAGAGGACAATATCATCGTCAAGGCACTCCGCCTGCTGGCGCAGTCATCGGGAGTGGACCAGGGAATGGAGGTGACGCTTACCAAGCGAATTCCTTCCGCGGCCGGCCTGGGGGGAGCTTCCAGTAACGCCGCGGCAGTCCTGCTCGGTGCCGCCCGGCTCTGGCAACGTGACTGGTCCCTGGAGCAACTGGCTGGGGTTGCTGCCGAGGTGGGAAGTGATGTGCCATTTTTCCTTCATGGACCTGCTGCCATCTGTCGCGGGCGAGGGGAGATCGTTCAACCGCTGCAGAATCGACTGCGGCTTCACCTGGTGCTGGTACATCCCCCCGCGGGACTCTCCACGGCCAGGGTCTTTGCCCATTGCCAGCCTGGCAGGCCTGTCAGCTCAGCTGCGCTGATTGAGGCATTGGAAACCGGGAACCGCCGGGCCCTGCTTGACGAGTTACATAACTCGCTGCAGCGGACCGCGGCCGGACTGGAACCATGGGTGGGCCGACTGGAAGAACTTCTCTCTGGTAGCGGGTGCCTTGGTTTCCAGATGTCGGGGAGCGGGACGAGTTTTTTTGCGATCTGTGCCCACCGCCAGCATGCCAGGCAGGTGGCCGCCCGGCTGCGGAGTCAGCAGCCAGGCCAGGTGGATTATGCCAGTACCCTTGATGGTAAGAAATGGCTCTCTGGATGGCCCTGCTGAGTACCCGGTTACATCTGGCCCATGCCACGGACCAGGGGGAGCAACGTGGGTATGGAGATGTAGATCACAAGGGCAAATATGGTCAGGGTGACTCCGAAGACAAACATCTTGAAGGTGCTCTTGAGCTTGTACCAGCGCATGAAAGCGTAATAAGGGGCATAGATAATGGTCAGGCAGAGTAATCCCTTGAGAGGACTCTCCTCGAAAGCAGAAACCGTACTCTGGCCAACGGCAATGAGGGCAATCACCCCGGACAGGAATGCCATCAGTATCATTCCGATACGGAGTCCCTTGTAGAGACCATACTTGAGATCCTTGACACCGCTCAATTTAGGAGTGTCCTTGTATCCCTGCAGGATCGCCGCATCGATATCCAACATGGCATTGGAATTGACCCAGATCTCTGATCCTCGCGTGGAGACCTGGCTGTAGCCACCCTGGCTTTGCAGCCGATGACCCCATGCGCCCGCCTGCTGCCTGTTACCCTGTTCACCCTCCGTGTAGGGGGGAGGATGGGAGAAGCCGTCAGCAGCAGTTGCAATCACAATAATGGTATTCGTGTCGCCCTCGTCGAGTAAGCTGAAGTCTGGCTGCAGCATCTGCATTCGGCGGGATTTAATATCGTCGAAGGTCATCATCATCACCGCTGCCGTCACACAGAGGCTCAGTACGAGGTCCAGCACGGCAAGGTAAATCCACCAGGCAACCGGATCATTTGACTTCTTTGCGTCCTCCGCTTCCTTGGCCAGTTCCTTGGCAGCCCAGTCAAGCCGGTTGTCCCCCAGGGAAAGTACATCGTCCGGAGCTTCACGCATGAAGTGCTTCTTTTTGTTCTTGATCACCGAGGCACCGGAATCCAGGTTGGTTCCGCAACCGATACAGATCACTGCATTGGGCTGAAGGTCGGCGTAACACTTGGGACATTTACTGGCCGTGCCAGCCGTGACCTCGACACCTATCTCGTCAAGAAGATCGTTTATCTGAGGGTTTGCCGGGTTTCCCTGGCCCGCTGGAATCGGCAGTTGCCCCTGGCAACTCGGGCAGGTGGTGACTTTTCCGGCCAGTTGGTCAGGTGCCTGAAAACTAGCGCCACATTGACAACGAACAGGAATCGGCATGTTTTTGGTTCCAGGATATGAGAAGAAGAACCCAAAGCGGCTCTATTGTTGCCGCTGCGAGATGGAAGCACAACGGTGGGAAGAAAGCTGCCTCAAAGGCTGTCAAAATGGCAGTTGCCTGGGGAGCTGCCGTTGATTTCCCGGCACAACTGAACCTCCGGGGGGCTGGAACTCACCAATATTTGCTCTACACTAGGGGGTTTCCCCTTTCCAGAGCAACGCAGGGTGGTGT
>JAPYUD010000592.1:0-2244 GCA_029936215.1 Pirellulaceae bacterium
GCTTGAAACCGAAGGGAGATTTCATCAGCCCGTTTTTCGTGTTCCGCAACGACTTGCGATCCACTAGCTCCGGACGCTGGCCCTGGTGCTTCTCCAGCATCGGCTTGTAGTCAAAGGTATCCACCTGCGAGGGGCCGCCCGGCATGAAGAGCTGGATCACGCGTTTCGCTTTGGGAGCAAAGTGTGGTGCGCGGGGGGCAAGTGGCGCCGCATCCTGGGATGCAGCGGTGGAATCTGCCTGCAGCATTCCGGCCAGGGCCAGCGAGCCAAAGCCGGCTCCCATGCGATGGAGAAGCTCGCGTCGACTGACAGCGGCCTGGATTCCTGGTAGGTGGTTCATTGGATTATCTATATCGTTGGGTGAATGATTCTGCCCGCTGGGAACATCCTTAGGATAATCGATAAGTGAGGATCAGGGGCAACAGCGTTTTGTCCAAAAAAATCTATTTTTGTGCAGGGAGCGTTAACGCAGGAACATAAATTCGTTGGAGCTTAGCAGGACCTGGGCATATTGTTGCCACCGCGTAAGGCGGCTCTCGGTGATCGCTGGCACCTTCGGTTGCGTTGGCTGGACGGAATTGACGGCACGGTTGCTCTGGAACAGGTGGTCGACGTTGATATGTCCCCAGCCGCCGGTCCGCTGGTCGACAATCTGGATAACTCCCTTTTTCCCCTGGAACTCGGAGACATTCCAGCTGGCCCATGCCAGCCTCTCGGTTCCCCCACCCCTGTCGTTGGGGCCGGTTGCCGTTCGGACCACCTTTCCTTCCACGAGCAGGTTGATGCAGGTCGTGCCGGGATACTTGCCACCGCCCACCAGGAAATGGATGTACTTCCGCTCAAGCGATATCGGTGGTGAGGTCAGGGTACCGGTGGTCCCATCTCCCTTGAAGTAACTGTTGACCAGTCCGCGTCCACGAAAACCGCTCACTGCCATTTGACCAGGCAGCGTCCCCTGGGCCGGTCCAGGACCAAAGGCCTCGCCGGTGACTGTCCAATTGCCGTAGCTGCTCCCTTCAAAGTCCGCGATCGGCAGGTCCTCGCCCGCGGAAGGAGCGACGGGCTTGGCAGGGCTGGCGGGAGGCTTTTGCTGCTCAAGGAAAGCCAGCCCCAGCTGGAGTTCCCTCTCGGAAGGAGTTCTTCCATAAAGCAACTCGTAGGCTCCCTCGATCTGCTTCCGATTGTCGCCGAATTGCCGCTGTAGCCGATCGGCAAACTGCCGTGCCCGCTCTACCATGAACTCGCTGTTGAGCATGAAGAGGCACTGCTGGGGGACGGTGCTGGTCACGCGCCCGGAACTGGTTGCGCGGGGCGCGGGGAAATCGAAGAGTCGAAGGAAGAGATCCGATTCAAAGCGGTCACCGTTGCGGCTGATTACCGTGTAGAGCGTGCGACGGCGGTCCGTGAGGATCTTCTCGGTGGGCGGGCCGCCCTGATCCGTTTTTAGTTCTCCAGTCACCGCCAGCAGGCTGTCTCGCCATGATTCCACCGTCAATCGACGTGGACTGAAACGCCAGAGCAGTCGGTTATCCCCGTCAACGGCAAAGGCCTTTTCGTTGAAACCTGAGCTCATACGGTAGGTTGCCGAGAGCATGATGGTGCGATGGAGCGACTTGAGTGACCAGCCATTGGCAACCAGTTCCGAGGCGAGCCAGTCGAGCAGTTGTGGATGAGAGGGGGGCTGTCCGAGGTAGCCGAAATTACTTGGACTGCGGACCAGGCCCTCGCCGAAATGCCGTTGCCAGATGCGGTTGACGATCACACGTGCCGTGAGAGGGTTATCCGGGGCGGTAATCGCGTCAGCCAGTTCCAGGCGGCCACTTCCCTTGGTAAAGGAGGGAGGCTCGGGACCCGCCACGATGCGCAGGAAACGGCGCGGTGCGATCGGGCCGGGCTTGCGTGGGTTGCCACGCAGGGCAACTGGCATATCCTTGTTGCCCGCCTCGCTGAGTGTATGGACGGTGGGAACCGGCATCGGGATGCTCGCCGGGACGTTTGCCTGGATCTCCTGGCGAGCAGCCTCCAGGTCTGCCAACTGCCCTTTCTCCTCCTCGCTTGCTTCCCGCTTTTCCTTTTTTAGCCGATCCTGGATCTGCTTGATGGCATTGGCTTTTTCTGCCACGGCGGCGTTAAAGCGGTTGAGCTCGGCAATCACCTCGTCCGAGGCGAGTGGGCTGTCAACATTTCTCGAGTTATTAAAGACCCCTGCAAGGGAATAGTAATCAAGCGTGGGAATCGGATCGA
>JAPYUD010000593.1:0-2240 GCA_029936215.1 Pirellulaceae bacterium
AAACGGGTACGGCGTGTTCGAGATTGCCAGGCCAAGCCTCGCCATGGCGAGGCCGGAATTAGAAACGATTCCTCCGCTCCCGGCAGGGATCGGGTCGACCTGTAGAACCCGCTCGTCCCGTAGAGGCGAATCGATGGGGACAGGTCTTACCGGAATGTCGACACAACACTCGCCGCAGACGATACAGTCCAGAGCCATGGTAGGAACCCGGAAAAAAAGGAGGTCGATAAATATTGGCAGAATCGTGTCGGCACGTCGCTGGCACACCTGATAATATATCCTTCTCAGCAGGGGACTTTTAGAGGCGCAGCGACAAGCATCCACCAGTAAAGAGGCGGGTTATGGAAAAAACACTTGATAGGAAGATAGAACGCATCCTGGCAGACGCAGGATGCGAGGATTTTATCCTGGCCGATGCCAAGGATGCGGATATGGGATTTGGGGTCGCCGCACCCGGGGTGAATACCGGGGACGATGCCGCTTGCCCCCCTTTTCGGACCATGGACCAGTACCGGCAGGCGATGAGGGAGATTACCCGCCAGGGACTGGTCGACATCATGCTGATGAGTGCCAGTACAAGTGAGATTCTTACCATCCAGGAAAAGGTTTTTGATGATTCGCCGGTCACCCCTGCTGTCCGTGCAAACGATACCACCGACATCTGGCTGGGCCAGACCGGCAACTACAAGAATGATCCCTCGATGCCCTTTCGATCGACAACGATTGACCAGATCCAGGGTGGCTGTTATCCCTGCAGCCCGGATGATCGATCCCGGGGGGCTGACCTTGGGCTTTACTCGATTACTTTCAATAACAACACGCTGCTGGACCGCGAGGCGCTGGAGCATTACCGGGAATTTCGCCTGGAGGCCGAGGAAAAGAGTTTTCGCCATTTCCTTGAGGTCTTCGCACCCAATGCTCCCGGCGACAACACGCCGGACGATGTGGGTCGATTCGTGAACGATGCGATTTGCCGGACGCTGGCAGGGGTGGTCTCGAGCGGTCGCCCGCTGTTCCTGAAGATTCCCTACTTCGGACCGGCGGCCATGGAGCAACTGGTGGCCTACGACCGCTCGGTGATCGTCGGCATCCTGGGTGGCCCGGCGGGAACAACTCACGATGCATTCCGCATGCTCTGGGAGGCGAAGAAATACGGAGGCCGGGCAGCGTTGTTTGGGCGGAAGATCAACCAGGCGGAAGACCAGTTGCTTTTCGTTGAGATCCTCAGAGCACTTGCCGATGGTAATGCAGACCCGGAGGAATCGGTTCGAGAATACCATGGCCAGCTTCAGCAGCGTGGTGTCACTCCCCACCGGCCACTCGAGGACGACCTGGTGCTGACCCAACTGGAATCCAGTTGAACACGACGGTGTAATTAATATCCTGCGTAATGAGAGTTGCCCAATGAAATCTTCCCTGGCTTTTTCTCTCTGTCGTCCACGGTCATGGATCCTTCTGGCGAGTTGCTTGCTCGCGGTTGTGGACCCGTCCTCGCTGGTGGCCCAGAACTGGCCACAGTTTCGCGGACCAACGGGTGTTGGGTCTGTCGTGGGAAAGAAACTGGTTGCCAGCTGGAAAGAAGATCAGAACATTCGTTGGAAAGTCCCTGTTCCAGGTACCGGCTGGTCGTCACCGGTGATCTGGGGTGAGCAGGTCTGGGTTACCTCGGCGCGGAATGAAGGCCGGGAGCTTTATGCCCAGTGTGTGACCAGGCAGGGAGAGTTGGTCCATGACGTGAAGGTTTTTGATGTCGAGCAGCCGGAAGTGAAAAATGCACTCAATAGCTTCGCTTCTCCAACCCCCGCGATTGAAGAGGGACGTCTCTATGTCCATTTCGGAACCTATGGCACAGCCTGCCTGGACACCGGGTCGGGTGAGATTCTCTGGGCCCGCCGGGACCTGACCCTGGACCACCAGGAGGGACCTGGTTCTTCGGTCATTCTACATGGGGATCATTTGATCTTTCATTGCGATGGCCGCGACATCCAGTACCTGGTAGCACTCAATAAGCAGACCGGGAAAACTGCCTGGAAGACGCCGCGGTCGATCGATCTCTCGGTGGTCGGCGATTTCGCCCGCAAGGCGTTTTCCACTCCCCTGGTTGTGACCGATGGAGGGGTGACCCAGTTGGTGAGCCCGGCAGCCCAGGGATGTTACAGTTACGACCCGACTACCGGGAAGGAACTCTGGCATATTCGTTATTCCGGTTTCTCAGCCGTGCCGAGTCCCCTCTTTGCGAT
>JAPYUD010000594.1:0-2238 GCA_029936215.1 Pirellulaceae bacterium
CCCCAGGGACGTGCGCACGCGCCACCAGGCCAGTCCAACAACGATGCCGATCCCCTGGGACCAGCGCGAGATTCCCCCCTCGGATATCTAGCATCAGTCATCCCGCCACTTTGCTTTCACGAGATGACCAGAGAACTACCAGAAAGATGAACCCACCTGACACGACAAAAACAGTGAGCGGGACGTTTGGCTCCCATTTTTTCTCATCAAGCTCCTTCAACACGGCCATCGTCCTGGCCTCGCATCTGATTCCGGCATTCGGTGTCTTACTGTTCGGCTGGGATGCTTTTTCCGTCGTCTTCATTTTCTGGTTGGAAAATGCCGTCATTGGTTTCTTCACGGTCCTGAAGATCCTGTTTGCAAACGACAAGAAGATGACGTGGGGTGATCTGGAACGGCAGATTTCCTTCAAGTGGTTGCGTCCCAGTTCGCGGCTCCATGTACACCCATCGCAACTGGAAGGAAAGAAGTTTGTTGTGACGGGCCCCTTCCCCATCAAGGTCGTACTGGCACCTTTCTTCTGTGCCCACTACGGCATCTTCATGATGGTCCACGGTGCCATGATCATTGGTTTGCTTGCCAGCAACTCCTCGCCATCAACCAGTTTTTTTGGTGAATTCAAAGCCACCTGGGATACCTGGATGTGGCTTGCACTCGCCGGTCTTTTTGCGGGCCACTGCTGGGATTTTTTCACTGATTACCTTCCGCTGACAATCCAGAAAAAGACCTCATCGATTTTCTTTTTTGTCGCTCCCTACGCCCGGATCATCATCATGCACGTGGTCATCCTGTCAGGTGCGTTCTTCATGCTGGCACTTGGGCTCCCTCGAATGATGGCACTGCTGCTGATCGCCCTCAAGACAATCATGGAACTTGTCGTCCGCAAGAAGATGGCCACGGCACGGGGAGCAACACAACCGGATTAAATAAATTACGGGGAACCTGGCCGGTCGCATCGCGAGCAGCAAGAGGGACCGTTATGCTGGTGCAACGGAGCTCCTCTCCATGCATTTCCCCGTGGAGAAGACACCTACCAGCACCGCCGGACGACATCCCCAGGAGGTACCGAGATGTATCGTTACACGTCACCTGCCGTCTCCCAGGTTATCCTGCTATTCCTGCTGGTCTGTTTGGCCAGTTCACCACCGCTCCGGCTAACAGCCGCCAAGCCGGCGAGTGAAATGCGTGTGACCGTGACCGGTCACGATGTGAACCGGCCTGACGATTACCCGGGAATCGGGGATTTTGGCTGGGCGGGAAACATCGAACGACTGGGCGACGGTCGGCTGATGCTGGTGCACCAGTGGGGTTACTGGCACAGCAGTTTCTCACAGCCACGAATGATCGAACCGAAACTTGCCAAGCGATGGCGAAGCGAGGGATGGCCACTGGATTTTGAAGCCCCGACCGGTGGCCGTTCAATGGCCACTTACTCCTCCGATCATGGTCGCACATGGAGCAAGCCAACCACCCTTATTGACCACCCACAAGATGACAGTCCCTATGGCCTGCTGCGGCTGCGCGACGGCACGCTCAACTGCTTTTTCTCCGTACAGGCTCCCTGGTACGGTTACACGTCGGCCCCCCCGGCCATGAAAGGTCTGCTTGATGGCCTCAATACCCAGCAGTTCTTCATGCGTTCCAAGGACGATGGTGCGACATGGACTCGTCCCACAGCACTGAAGAGTCCCGGGAATTTCTACCAGCGGAGTCACGCCACCCCGATCCAGCTCAAGGACGGTTCTGTTCTCTGGCCCAGCTACTATAGCGACACTGGCACCCAGGGCCTGCTTGTCGGTGCCATCCACCGTTCCACCAATTCCGGTCGCAGCTGGAAACTCTGGTCCAGTATTCGCCGGGATGAGACGAACGTCGATGAACCAGCGATCGCCGAGCTCGCCAATGGCCAGCTTCTGCTTGTCTGCCGCCCCGATGGAGGTGTATTTCACAGCAAGGATGGTGGCCGCAACTGGAAACAGACAGGCGCATTGATCAGCGAGGGGCGATTCAAGGCTCCTCGCCTGTTCGTGCTCGGCAACGGCACGGTGGTCTGCGTAGCAACCTACAACAACCTGCGGGTCTTTATCAGCACGGACCATGGCTCGACCTGGACAGATTCCATTGCTCTGGATGCGAGTTGCTATGGTTACCCGGGAGGCATCCAGCTGAAGGATGACTCAATGTTGATAAGCTATGTTGCCAGCGGTCGTGCGCCGAGCCGGATTTACGTGATCCGTT
>JAPYUD010000069.1:0-9606 GCA_029936215.1 Pirellulaceae bacterium
GAGGGTGTCCGACTGAGTTGCCAGCTCGTCTGCAACCAGGACATGACGGTGCGGGTAATCAGCCGCCTGGAAGGGAGTGGCCGGGAGGATGCCGGTGGCCGGCCCGACGACGAACTCCAGATCATTGAGTGAACGGAATTGCCCGCAGGCGTGTGAGGACTACTGCGAGGGTCGTTCCCCGATAACCAGCTCCAGCGTGACTGGCTTGTTGTCACGAAGGATCTGCAGCTTGACCCGTTCGCGTGGATGGGCCTGCCCAACGACACGAATCAGCATCCCCATGTTCTCGATCGGCTGGTCCTTGAACATGACAATCACATCACCTACCTGGACCCCTGCGTCGCGTCCCGGGCTGTCTCCACGGGGAAAATCGGCCACCACCGCACCCTGTGCGGATTTCATGCCCAGCCGGGTCGCCAGCTCCTCACTGACGTCTTCCAGCGCAATGCCGAGCCATCCTCGCGCCACCCTGCCATCTTTCTTCAGTCGCTGATAAACGTCCTTTGCCACGTTACTTGGCACGGCAAAACTGATCCCCTGGTAGGTCTCTCCCATGATCGCCGTATTGATGCCGACCAGTTTCCCGCTTGCATTGACCAACGGTCCACCGCTATTCCCCGGATTCACCGCAGCATCGGTCTGCAGGAAATCCTGGTGGTAGGTACCAGACTGTGCTGAACGGTGCTTGGCACTGACAATCCCAAAAGTGATCGTTCGTTCCAGCCCGAAGGGACTTCCCACAGCCCAGACAAAGGAACCGACCTTGAGCCTGTCACTATCTCCCCAATGGATTGGGATCAGGTCTTCTGCATCCACCTTCAACAGCGCCAGGTCGGTGAGCATATCAAATCCGACAACCGTCCCTGGCAGGGAACGACCATCGCTCAACTTGACCTGAATCGAATCCGTGTCGTAAACCACGTGACGATTGGTGAGGATAAATCCCCCCTCATCGACAACCACCCCGGAGCCCTGTCCATGGGAGGGAAAGCGATTCGGGTCCTGGAAACCACGGGGCCCCAGTTCGGAACGATCTCGCTGGCTGTTCTCCGTTGTACTGATATGTACCACGCTCGGTCCGACCCGCTGGGACACCAGGGGACCGACTCGCTGGGAAACCTGTTGAATCTGGCCGGCGGCCACACCGGCTCCACCTGAACCACCACCCTCTTCATCGAGAAATTCTCCGGCGACGTCGTATTCCGCACGCAGGCGGGCACGGTTGATCGAGTACCAGAGGCGTTCCACCGTCCAGGGAAGAGCGAGGCTGAGCATGGCCAGGAACAACAGGACAAACAGCAGACGCACCAGGCGATAGGCGGGATGGCCATCGTGGGAACGACCAGCCAACCGGTGGGGTCCAACAGGGCTTCCTGGCAGCGGTGGCTGCTGGAGATCCTCGGGAATCAGAAGTGGCTGAAAGTTCTTCCGCTCGCTGCCTGGGGTGGCCGGATGCTCGGAATCCGGAGGCACGTCATGGTCATCGAGAGGATTCATCAAACGTCCAGCGAGGAGGGAATACAGGACTGGCAACTCCCTTCATTATAGGCACTTTGCTCACCTGGGGAGAGGGTCTGGTGCCAACTGAGAATCAGTTCCATGGAATTGACGGACGCCATGCTGGTGCTTCACAATGCATGTATGGCTATTCAAACAACCCAGGGGCCCTGTTTCCCCCCGCCCTCAGCCGCTGATTCCAACGGCCTGCTGATGCTCGGGGGAGACCTTTCGGTCGACTGGATCCTGACCGCCTATCGCCAGGGTATTTTTCCCTGGCCGATTGTTGAAGGACAGCTGGAGATCCTGGCCTGGTTCAGCCCCGATCCGCGGGCCATCCTGCAACTGGACCAACTCCACGTTTCACGTCGCCTGCGACGTAAAATACGAAGCGGCCGTTTCCTGGTCACCAGTGACCAGGCATTCGATGCGGTCCTGACTGGCTGTGCCGGACCCCGGAAGGAAGAAGATGAAACCTGGATCACCCCCCGGATGATGGCCGCCTACAGGCAACTCCACGATCTCGGTTATGCCCATAGCGTGGAAGTCTGGGAGTCGGATGAACTGGTGGGTGGACTATACGGGCTTGCACTGGGTGGATACTTCAGCGGCGAATCGATGTACCACCGGACCGGGGATGCCTCCAAGATTGCCATTTGCGCACTGGTCGACCACCTTCGAAACCAGGGGTTCAGATTATTTGACATCCAGCAAAGCACACCCCATTGCAGTCGCATGGGTGCCAGCGAGGTTGGACGCGATGACTACCTTGAACAATTATCCATGGCGGTCGACCTGCCGGTAGAATTCGGTGTCCTCTAGGCAGGGTATTTCGTCACAGGACTGCGGCAACACGTTTGCGGAGAGAAAAATCGACAGCCCCCTAAGCAGCGATGAGCTTGAACGATATAGCCGCCAGATTGGGCCCGGCGTCCTGACCGAGCAGGGCCAGCAGCAGTTACGTGATGCCACGGTACTTGTCACCCGCGCGGGCGGCATGGGTGGCCCGGCAGCATTGATGATGGCAATGGCTGGGGTGGGACGCATTCTTCTTGCCCACGGTGGCACGATGATCAGCCCGGACTTGAATCGTCAGGTACTGGGAAACGAACAGGTGCTGGGAAAACCCCGGGCCACGCATTTCGCCGAGTACCTGAGGTCGATGAACCGCTTTATCGAAGTCGAGGCAATTGACCATGAACCGGACGACGAGGAGGCTCACCAGCTGGCAGCACGATCCGACCTGGTCGTCGCCTGTCCACCAACCTTCAAGGAACGTTTGCGATTGAACCGGGCATCGGTCGCCGCGGGAATTCCCTTTATCGATGCCGCCCAGTGGGGTATTTCAGGAACGCTGATGGTGCTCAAGAGCCCCCGTACCGCCTGCCTGGAATGCGTCTATCCGACACCCCCACCGTTTGAGGAGTTGTTCCCGGTGGTGGGAGCCATCTCCTCGGCAATCGGTTCACTCGCCGCCCTGGAAGCAATCAAGGTGCTTTCCGGGACAGGAGATCCACTCTGGGGTAAGATGCTCAGCTATGATGGTAACCGGGGTATCCCCACGGTGATCTCGCTCACTCGCAACCCCCAGTGCCCTTGTTGTCAGGAAACGGCGGAAGACGCCGAATAGCTCGATGAAGATTCACCTTATCCTGACCGGACGTGCATACCAGCAGGGCGAACAATTGCCCGAGCAACTGGAACTTTCCGACCAGTCACGACTGTCCGACGCCCTGGCGGCCATCACCGCTGCGCTGCCGGAAGGAGAGTCGCTGCAAGGGAGTTGCCTGCTGGCGTTGGGCGGAACCCACGTCGGTACAGTGGATCAGCACCAGGACCCCCAGCTCACCGAGGGGCAGGAGTTGCTACTGATTGCCCCCGTGGCAGGAGGCTAGGCGGATGCGGTCGGTAGCGACTCGCAGAGCGCCCCTTTACTGAGGCGAATCGTCCGCTCCGCGCGACTGGAGATGCGGTCGTCGTGTGTAACCAGCAAGACCGTTCCCCCCTGCGAGTGGAATTCCTCGATCAGCTGCATCACCGAGGCAGCACTCTCCGGATCCAGGTTTCCGGTCGGTTCATCGGCAAGCAGGAGCCGGGGAGAGGTCAGCAGCGCCCGGGCCATCGCAACCCGTTGCCGCTCCCCCGCACTGAGCTGGCTCGGCAGGTGACCAAGCCGCTCGTTAAGCCCAAAGTCCTCAAGTAACTGCCGGGCGCTGGCGGCATCCTCCTGCTCGTGTGTCGGCCTGGCGGCAACAAGCACGTTCTCCAGGATGTCGAGGTACGGCAGCAGGTGAAAAAGCTGAAAGACAAATCCAACATGCGTTGCCCGGTAGAGAGCTCGCTCGGCAGGTGTCAGCGACGAGATCTGCTGGTCTGCCACGGTGACCGTCCCCTCGGTTGGCAATGCCAGCCCCCCGACAAGAGAGAGCATCGTGGATTTCCCACACCCGCTCGGACCGCTGACTGCCACGAAACTCCCCTCTGCGATCTGAAGCGAGACATCGTCCAACGCATGAACCGTCCCGCCGATTGAGGGATAGTGTTTTGAAACTGCGTCCAGCTGGATCATCGAGAGGTTCCTTGTACGTCCGCCAGGCACCTAGCGGGGTCGCAGCACGAAGACGCTCAAAAGGAGCACCACAAGCAGGAAGACACCCAGCAGCAGTCCAATTGTCGCCACCCCTGTCGCCTTGGTCGCAGACTCCAGTTCCTCACTGCCGGTATCGGAAACCGGTGATGCCTGGGAATCCGAATCCCCGGCCGGCGGATCAATCTGTGCCACAACATCACCCGATATCTCCTCGTCAGTCGCCGGTTGCTCGACGTCGGTCGATACGGCTGGACCAATAATCAGTTCCGGAAAAAAGTCCTCGCCACCGAACTGCGATTCATTCCCTTCCTCCGAACCGAACCGGTCAGCAATCTGTGCAGCCGCCGTTTCCCAGTCAAAGCGGACAAGCAGGTCGGTTCCCGGATTTTGTTCCTTGACCGTGCAGGAACAGGCACCGGTTACGAATTCAAGGCAATCCAGCAGGTTGTCCCGGTGAACTCCCTTGCCGATATAAGGAACCAGGGCCCGTGCTCGTCCGTAGACCGGGAAAACCATCGGGTGGGTGATCTCTTCCAGGTCACTCTCCACCGCCAGCAGCGAACCGACGAGGAACTTCTCCGCCTTGTCATCCCGGTCGACCTCGATAAATGTCACCCGGTGGCCGGGGTCCATTGGCGACGAACTCCCCTCCTCCTGCTGGCTGGCGACATCCTCGCGTGCAGCTGGATCCTGGGGAACGGAATAGAGATTAACCTTGCCATCCTCGACATCCTGGCATAATTGTTTGAGCACCGCCGCTGATTCCTGGTTGGCTTTCAGGTCACTTCCCTTCAGCAGGACAAAGACAATCGCGTGGCCCTCCTGCAGGCTGCTGGTAAGTGCCGTGCGAGCCGGACTGCTCGAGAGCAGAACCAGTTCGCTCTTGTCGAGCGAGCCGGCATGAATCACGGCTCCCTGCGGATTGGTCACCAGGTAACCGGGCTGGAGCTGGTCCTTGTTCGCCTCCCAGGATGCCTTGATATCGGGAAGGACCCCGGTCAAATCCGGGTCTTTTGCCAGGTCGATTGAGAGCAGCGAACAATTCAGCGGGCTCTCCTCGTCCTCGGCCATGGAAAGCAGCTCGGCATGCAGTTCCTTCTCATCCTCGGTCAACTCCTCGCGGTGGAAGAAATAGACCTCAAAGGGAGCCGGGGCCCAGCGGTACATGGCGTACCGGTAAACCGGGGTCTCACATGCGATCAGTGGAAGAGCGACTGCCACCGCCAGCAGGAGAAGCAACATCCGAAAGATAGATTTCCCGGACGATATTTTTTCCGGACTCTTTGAAAAACGCGCTCGCATGATCAGTCCCTTCAAGGCAGGAGCCAGTTATACGCCCTGGCGGAGCGTTTCCAGACTGCCCTGATTATACGTCACCACCACCTTCTTCGGAAAGAATAACCTCGTTCATCTTGTCCCCTCCGACCACCGAGTCCACCACGTCCTGGCCCTCGATCACTTTTCCAAAGACACTGTGCATGTCATCCAGGTGCGGCGTCGCCACGTGCGTGATGAAAAACTGTGAGCCGTTGGTATTGGGGCCGGCATTTGCCATCGAGAGGATCCCGGGGCCGCTGTGACGCAGATCCGAGTGAAACTCGTCCTCGAACTGGTAACCTGGTCCGCCCGTGCCAGTCCCCTCCGGACAGCCCCCCTGGATCATGAAATCCGGGATCACGCGGTGAAAAGTGAGGCCGTTGTAATAACCCTTCTCAGTGAGCTCAACAAAATTCTTTACCGTGTTGGGGACCTGTTCCCTGAAGAGTTCCAGGCGAATATCCCCGCGGTCTGTTTTGATCGTTGCAACAAGCATGAAAAATCCTTTCCAAAAAACGTTCGTGTCAAGTTTAGTTGCCTGGTTCTGTTCTGGGAATATCCGCTGTTGACGACCCATTGGATTCGTCCACCGAGATGGATTCTCCTGGCCCGGGATCCGCTGGCTGCTCATCTCGCTTCGGAACCGGACGGTCTCCCCGGGTCAGCTGGAAACTCCCGTTCTCGATTCGCAGGATTGACTGGGCCAACCGCTGAGCTTCCTGTTCACGGTGCGACACGTGCAGGATGGTCACGCCGGTCTGCTGCTGGACATTTTCCAGCAGGTCACACATCTGGCCGTGAGTTTCATCATCCAGCGCCGAAAGAGGTTCGTCCAGCAGCAGCGTTGGAGGTCGAAACGAGAGTGCCCGGCCGAGTGCCACTCGCTGTCGTTCCCCGCCACTGAGGCCGTGGACCGTGCGTTCCAACAATGGCGTGATTTCCAGCAGGGTCGCAAGTTCCTTGACACGGGCGGCAATGTCCGCCGAGTCGGTACGACGAATCCGCAATGCGAAGGCGAGGTGATCCGCCACGGACATGGTGGTAAAAAGCGCGCCATCCTGGGGCACATAACCGATATTTCGCTGCCGGGGTTGCAGTTCCGTCACATCCAACTCGCCGAGCCTGATCGTTCCAGAACTGACCGGAGTCAGACCGGCAATCGCCTCCAGGACCGTGGTCTTCCCGGTACCGGTCTTTCCCATCAGGACACAATAATGGCCCGTGGGAATCTCGAAGCTGACGTTTTCCAAGCGGAATTCGCCAACCTGTAGTGTTAAATCAGTGACGTGGATCACGGTTTTATTCCGCGCAAGTAGTAAACGGGGTAAGGCGTCAGACGCTCGCCCGTGTCCCCCAGACACGAGCAATCACGAGTACGATCATAGCTCCGGTAACCATGATCAGCGATACAGCCACGGCGGCCGCGGTATCACCAACATTCATCTCCAGGAAGATCGTTGTCGAGAGCACCTCGGTTTTCATCCGCGTGGCACCGGCAAAAATCAACAAGGGGCCGAATTCACCCAGTGCTCGTGCCCAGGCAAGCGTCCCTGCCGTGAGGATGCCGCGGCGGGCCTCGGGCAGAACGACCTGGGTGAAGGCCTGGAATCTTGAGCAACCCAGTGTCAGAGCCACGTTCTCCCTGCGGGAGTCGATCTGGTCAAAGGTGGCTCGCATCGTGCGAACCGCAAAGGCCGCCGCCACCATGAACTGCGCAAGGATCACCGCCGGGATCTCGTAGACAACCAGATCGTGCAGGGAACGCGGAATAAACTGGAAGAGGATCAGCAGGCTCAGTCCAACCACCAGCGGTGGTAGCACGATGGGAATGTCAACGATTGCATCAATCAGGTTACGTCCCGGGAAGCGGTAACGGGACAACAGGTAGCCGATCGGAATCGCCACCCAGAGGGAGAGGATCGCAGTAATCGTACAGGTAACCAGGCTCAGCTTGATCGAGTAGCGGATTTCGGGCTTGCGAAGTGACTCGGTAAGCGGGTTATAGACAATACGAGAGAGAACCGGGTGGTCTTTTTCCCAGGGAGCCAGCTGGCGACCAATCCAGAGATACTTCAACCGTGCCACAAACCCTCCCCGGGGCAGTTCGACGACCAGTTTTGAAACGTTGGCGATCCCGGCCGAGGGAGTATCTCCAATCTGCACGGTCAAGCTGGCCTGGTTCCCGCTTTCGTCAATCTGGCGAACCTGCAGGGTCTTCCCTTCCGTATTGAGCATTGTGAGTGTCATGCCCGGAGCGGCTGGCAAGTGCGCCAGGTCCACCATTGTCAGTTCCACCGGGTCGGTCCACTGAAAAACCAGCTGGTCCCCTGCAGCAGCGGAGGGAAGGATCCTGTCGGGGGAATCATTATCCACCTGGCCAATTCCAAGAACGGGAGCGGGAAGACGCGGGGGTTCCGTCTCCGGGTCCCCAGGCAGGTACTCGAAAATCGTGGGAGACTGATCGGGGGAATGACTTGTGATCATCAGCCCCAGCCGGTCGTACTGGTTACTGATCCGGTCACCATGCTGTACCAGGCGTCCGGAATCATCCCACTGGAAATCGATATCGGCTGTCTTTACTCGCCGGTCAATCGCCAGGTAGGCAACGTCTGCCAGCAGCATGGCAATGATCAGGACAACATAGACGCCGCCCAGGATCCCCAGCGCGACAAAGAAGGGCCGGTCACTCGCCTGCTTCGGTTTTCCCTTTCCCCGGGAGGCTCCCTTTTGATCGACCATGTCCACCGCTGTTGCTTGTTACCAGGTACCGGGGCGTTGCCGAGGAAGCTGTCAGGAACCGCTCTGTCCACCAAGCTTCCAGCGAAATCCAGCGGATTCAAACTTGTCCCGAGAACGAGAGACCATATCGAAAAGCCGGTGACTGAGGTGCTTGAAATCACTCTGCAGGGAGACACTAAAGGGCTGGATTGCTCGTGCCAGTGGCGAATCAATCGTGACAATGTCGAGCTTGTCCAGGTTATTGCGAGCGTCGGTGTAATAGACCACCACTGCATCGGAGGAGCGAGTGATCACCGAGGGAAGAAGCATGGCCGAGGAGGGAGTTTGTGTCTTGATGTTCTGCTCAAGCATGACCTCGTAGATCTCTGCCTCCTGCAGCAGGCGACGCGTCAGGACACCGATCGTACATTCCTGCGGTTCTCCCACCGCCACGCGCACTCCTTCCCGGGCCAGGTCCTGCAGCGAGGTAATCTGTTTTGGATTGCCCTTTTGCACGCAGATCACGATATCGGTCTCCGACACCGTCGTCCCTGGTTCGAAAAACTCCTTGACGGTGTTCAGGTAGTACGTGTCGCAGGCCATATAGGTGTCTGGAAAACCATTGCCATTGGTTTCGAGGATTCCACGCATCTGGCTGGTAAGGATTCCACAGCCGTTGTAGACCGTCTTGATACTCACTCCCTCACGTCGTTCAAATTCCTTGATCACCGGTTCCAGTGCCAGCCGGTTCACCGCGCCGGCAAAGAATGTCAACTCAGGATGGTCCGCCCACAAATCCCCGTCCACCACGCGAAATCCGGTCTGGCGAAATACCAGCAGGCCCTTGTCGCGGGCAGCAACATACCTCGCAAAGTGCAGGGCCGCGGTCACGTTCCTGGAACTGTTAAGTACTCCGATCTGGACCATCGCTTCACCGGCATCCAGTTCCGGCGTACTGATCGCCTTGAGTTCATCAAACTGGTTAAGCGTTGAATCCCAGATGACACCGGCATCCACACTCCCGATATCAATATCGCCAGCCACATCGTTGACCGTCGGTTTGTAGACCCCGTTGTCCGTGACATTTTTTTCGATCGCGTCCCAATGTCCTGAGCGGGTGAGCAGGCGGCGAGTTTTCTTTCCGATCGCCGCCGCATCTGGATTCCCAAGTGCCACCCGGACATCCGCAGATGCGAGAGATTCGATCGAGGTGATCGTTGTGTTCTCTTCACGGACAACAATTGTTGGCTTCATCAACGCCAGGTTGAGAGACTCTGTCACCAGACCACTATCACGTGCCTGGCGAATATAGCTTTCATCGGCAGCAAGGTAGAGGTCACCTGTTTGGGAAACTTCCAACTGGCTGAGCAGGGTATTGGAACCACCATATTGAAGTTGGATCCTGGTGCCAAATTCTTCCTCATAGGCCTTGCTGACCTTCTCCATCGGGTACCGCATGCCAGCGGCACAGTAGATAAAGAGAC
>JAPYUD010000069.1:9616-11726 GCA_029936215.1 Pirellulaceae bacterium
TCTCTACCCTGTCACCGTCCGCTGTCAACGAAGACGGATTTTCGCTTCCACTGAACAAGAAAAATCCCAGCACGCCAACCAGCACCAGCGAACCCAATGCCAGGATCGCAAAAAGATTCGTGCTCGCTTTTCGTCTCATGGAACGGACCAGTCGATATTTTGAAGCGGGTAATGTCTCGAAAACTGTTAGCCTTTGGCTCTTTTCTAGCGAGTCTATTCAACTTCTTCCAGCCACCAACAGCTAGTTTTCTTTCCTTGTCACCGCTCAGTAATTTGGTACTGGAAAGCAATCAAAGTAGTACTTTTGGGGAAGACGGGGTGAGGTTGTTGTTGCATTTATCCGCAGGGTCGTGATAATTTAATAGTCCAGCTTACGACAATGAGATTAGCTCAGTGACGGTTCCTCTTTTGCCAGCTGCGACCAAGGGTTCTTGGTTGACCTGTGCGAAGGAGGTACCCCGGGCGGATAGACTATCCACCTTTCGATGTTTACCTGGAAGGACACCGACAATGCGTTTTGCCCTGCCCTCCGCAGCCCTCCTGCTGGCTGCCCTTTGCCTCCCCGCCATTGCTCTTAACGCCCAGGAAGAAAAGCCCGAACCCCCAGGCCTGGGAGATCCGGGAAAGCTGGTTTCGATCGACGTCGAGACGGGTCGCAGTGTGGAAGGGCTATTCATTATTTCCGGTCGAGATGCTGGCCAGCAGTTGCTGGTTACAGGCAAGTACAACTCGGGACAGCAGCGTGACCTGGGGCGAGCGGTGAGTTATGACGTGAGCCCCAAGGACATTGTGGCGATTGACGAAACGGGTTACGTTTCTGCGATTGCCGAGGGGGAAGCAACAATTCACGTGAAGGTGGAAAAAGGCCCCAGTGCCAAGGTCCAGGTCCAGGTGACCAATATTGTAGAGGATCTTCCGATCAATTTCCCCAACCGCGTTGTGCCAATTTTCACCAAGTTTGGCTGTAACAGCGGTGGTTGCCATGGCAAGTCAAGCGGCCAGAACGGATTCCGGCTCTCACTGCTGGGATTTGAACCTGCCGAGGATTTCGAATTCCTGGTCAAGGAAGCTCGCGGTCGTCGACTTTTCCCCGCAGCTCCCGAGCGTAGCCTGTTGTTGAGCAAGGCAAGTGGTCAGTTGCCTCATGGCGGCGGTCACCGAATTGCAGCCGACTCCCCATCTTTCCGGATGATCTACCGCTGGATCGAGCAGGGGATGCCGTACGGAGACGAAGATGACCCGGTTGTTACCGGGATCGTGGTGCTCCCGGACGAGCGACTGATGCAGCGAGATGGCTCACAGCAGGTTTCCGTGGTCGCCCATTACTCGGATGGCTCGACCGAGGATGTGACTCGCACGACGCAATTCGATTCCAATGACACGGAGATGGCAGAGGTGGCTGCATCCGGCCTGGTGACAACGTCACGCTTGACTGGCAGTGTCGCGATCATGGCCCGCTACCAGGGACACGTAGGAGTTTTCCGTGGCACGGTTCCGTTGGGAATCGAGGTCACCGACCTGCCACCGGTTGCAAACTACGTCGACGAGATTGTCTTTGAGAAACTCACGCAGCTCGGCCTGCCCGCCTCGCGAGTATCCGATGATGCGACTTTCCTGCGTCGTGTGACAGTCGACATTGCAGGCCGACTGCCAACGGCCGAGGAAGCAGCCGCTTTCCTTGCCAGTCCGGAGGAACAGAAACGGGCACAGTGGATTGATCATCTGCTTGAGAGCACCGATTACGCCAACTTCTTTGCCAACAAGTGGAGTGCGATCCTGCGTAACAAGCGTCGTAATGACGCGGACAAGATTGCTACCTTCGGATTGTTTGGCTGGATCCGAAACAGCCTCTACGAGAACAAGCCTTATGACCAGTTTGTCCGGGAGATCATCACGGCAACTGGAAGTCCAGCGGACACACCCGCAGTCGGCTGGTACCGGGAAGTCAAGGACCAGGCGGCCCAGGTGGAGGATACGGCACAACTGTTCCTCGGCTTGCGGATCCAGTGCGCCCGCTGTCACCACCACCCGTTCGAGAAGTGGAGCCAGCAGGACTACTATGGCATGGCTGCCTTCTTCTCCCGTGTGGGACGCAAGAAGAGTTCCATAC
>JAPYUD010000595.1:0-2229 GCA_029936215.1 Pirellulaceae bacterium
CACGGAGGAAGTTCATTCTTGGCGACCTTACCCAAAAAAACAGCACCCGCAAAAAAAACGACCACCGCCGCCCAGGCAAGTTCCTCATCTTATGAGCGAAGGCCCAGTGGTCGCAGCGATGAACACAGCCAGAAGCTCTGGCTGCAATTCATCAAGGATCCGGAAAGCCAGCAGCTCCGCAACGAGTTGATGGGACATTACATGCCACTGGTAAAGTACAGTGCCGAACGACTCTGGGCCCGCCTTCCTGACGGCGTCGAACTGGATGACCTGATTTCGGCGGGGATCTTTGGCCTGATGGATGCCATCTCGGCATTTGACCTGGAACGGGGTGTGAAGTTCGAGACTTACTGTTCAACCCGTGTCCGTGGAGCAATGCTCGATGAGCTGCGCAACATGGACTGGGTGCCGCGATTGGTCAGGTCCAAGGCCTCCAAGCTCAACCATGCCACCTCCCGGCTGGTCATGGAACTGGGGCGTCAGCCGAGCGAGGCAGAACTCTCCGACGAGATGAGTATCTCCGTGGCCGACCTGGAACGGATGATCCAGGATGCCAATGCCGTGAACCTGGTAAGCCTCGACAAGCGAAAATGGCGAGATGACGGATACAAGGACGTCCGTGAAATTGACGTGGTGGAAAACAAGCGGAGCGTGAGTCCGACCAAGCGGGAGCAGAAAAATGACCTGATTCGACTCGTCACCAAGGGCCTGAACCGGAATGAACGGTTGATCGTGATCCTCTATTATTACGAGGAAATGACGATGAAAGAGATCGGTTCGACGCTTTCGCTCAGCGAAAGCCGGGTCAGCCAGATGCACAGTAGTATTGTAAGAAGGCTGCAAAACCAGCTCGATAACCGTCGTACCGAGTTTGCCGCCTGACGGGGAAAAGAAAACCTGGCAAAAAACCATTTGACAATGCCCCCTGGCTGGGAAACAATAACGCAAGGTCACTGGGGCTTGGACGCTTGTCCTGGTTGGCTTCATATCGCTGCTCCACAGCACATCTCTTAGCTCGCCGCGTGCATTTCTCGAAAATACCTGTCCGGGATCGTCAACTCCACAAGACGCCCGATGCAGGGTGCTTCACGCCAGCATATCTCAAGCAGTTGCTTCATCGTCACGAAATTGATCGTGTTGATTGCGTGTCGGAAGGTATACCTTTTTTGTTCTTATTTTTAATGGAGTGAAATTCATGAGAGTTTCCAAGAATAGGCGAGGCTTCACCCTCGTCGAACTGCTGGTGGTAATTGCCATCATCGGTATCCTGGTAGCCCTGTTGCTACCGGCGGTTTCCGCTGCTCGTGAGGCAGCCCGCAAGATGTCCTGCCAGAATAACCTGAAACAGCTCGGGTTGGCCTGCCGGACCTATCACAACACGTATGGTCGCTTCCCGACCTGCGGAATGTTCTTCTGGGGTAACCAGTCCAAGAACCGCCACACCTGGTACAACTCCAGTCGTGGTAGCCAGTTTGTTAAGCTGCTGGCCTTCATGGAGCAGGACCCGATCTATAACCAGTTGAACTTCTCGACGGCGGGAGGTGGAGCCCTCTCCATGGAACAAACGAAGGATTCCACGGGGAAATGGCTTCGGGCCCATATTCTTCCGTCGCTAATTTGTGCGTCGGCAAATATCGATCCGTACCTGACTGGTACGAACCCGATAACGGATCCGGCCATGACTTGTTACAGTCCGAGCCTTGGTTGCCAGCGGATGCCTGCGCGTGGCAACTGGTGTGTGGATTACCCTGGTAACATCTTCGGTACCGGCGGACCTGGCCATGGGAATGATGGTCGCGGTTGGGTCATCTCGGGTATCTTCGCTCGTGGTCACTGGGCCGCCAAGTTCCGTGACGTCACGGATGGTGAATCCCAGGTGATCTTGATGGGCGAGCAGTTGCCTCAAAAGAGTGACCATAGCCGTAGTGGCTGGTTCTATTTTAATGCAAACTGGACTGCCACAACGGGCCCGATTAACTATCCGGTTATCGGGATCGGTGATCCAGGTTTCGCATGGAATAATGCGAGTGCTCCTTTGAACCCCCACAGCTGCACGCACTGGGCTAACTGGCAGACGTCAGAAGCCTTCAAGTCGCAGCACAAGGGTGGTGCACAGTTCGTTTTATGTGATGGCTCGGTCCAGTTTCTCTCGGAGAACATTGACTACATCACGTACCAGCGACTGGGTGACCGTCGAGACGGTCAGCCGTTGCCCGATGAGTGGAACAC
>JAPYUD010000596.1:0-2228 GCA_029936215.1 Pirellulaceae bacterium
TGCATCACCTGCTGGTTTGCCTGCTGTTGCATCTTCGCCTGGTCCTGGCCGCAGTCCGTGCAGCGTGTCGGGAGCATTTTGCAGCCGCTACTGGCAAATAGTGCCATTGCCGTACAGAGAAGGAGTAACTGTCGCATCACCCTGTTTTCCTCCTGCCCGGCTCCATTTCGGGCCGGACAATTGTATGGTCAGTTTTGTTTCTTCAGTTCGTGCTGGCAAGAAACTCTCACCGAGCGGATTGGTCGCTGCGGATGGACGAGAATTCCCCCATAAAGAAGATCGGCCGCATAAACGTCAGAATTCAATGAATCGTTGTAATCCGGTCATTTCCCCATGCCAGGTGAATTGACGTAACTGATTGCCACGTCTCGTCTTGGCTTGACAACGGTGTTTCTGGTAAAAGGGGAAATCTAAAAAGAAGAATGAACTCTCCTCGCTCCAGGTGGAGTCGTCGGGGGAGTGAACGGATGTTGCCAATGAAGAATTTTTTTCGTGCTGCGAAGCTTGGTTTGCGGCACCGTTTTACCCTTCTTGGTGCCATTTTCTGCAGCTTGATGGTCGCCCTCTTCTGGGGAGCCAACATTGGCACGGTTTACCCGGTCGTGGAAGTTGTCTTCCAGGGCAAGGCGATGCCCGACTGGATTGATGGGGAAATCAGCAGGCTGGAAGAGGAAATCCAGCAGCGCCAGGAGTGGCTTGACGAGCACCCGCAACGCACTGAGGAAGGTTCATCGGCAACTTCCCAGGAAGTGGAGATGGCGAAGTTTCGCCAACGCGCGGACGAGCAGGCGCTTGCCTGGCGTCGTACCGTAAGGCCCTGGATCCACCGGTACCTGCCTCGAACCGCCTTCGATACACTCCTGCTGATGGTCGCATTCCTGCTGCTGGGAACACTGGTGAAAGACCTGTTCCTGATGGCAAGCATGATCCTGGTGGAACGCTTTTCACAACTCAGCACGTTTGGCCTGCGCAAGGAGTTTTATCGCAGAACATTACGGATGAACCTGGCCTCGTTCGGTGAAGACCGAACGGCGAACCTGCTTTCCCGCTTTACCAATGACATGAACAACGTGACCCAGGGCATTTCCAGCCTGCTGGGAAAGGCAGTCCGGGAACCGCTCAAGATGGTGGTCTGCCTGGTCGGTGCTGCCCTGATCTGCTGGAGACTGCTGCTTGTCTCTTTAATTGTCCTGCCCGTGGCACTCTACCTGATCGCCAAGCTTGCGATGGCCATCAAGCTGGCAAACCGGCGGGCCATGGAGGAGATGTCACAGCTCTACGGTGTCCTGGATGAATCGTTTTCAGGCATCAAGGCGGTCAAGTCCTTCACGATGGAAAGTTATGAACGTGGCCGTTTCCATCGCACTGCAAAAGAGTATTATCAGCGAGCGATGCGGATTATGACCTTTAATTCGCTCACCCGGCCGACCACGGAAATCATGGGAATGGTGATTATTTCGCTGGCCCTGGTTTCCGGCGGCTACCTGGTACTCAACCAGGAGACGCACTTGCTGGGAATTCGAATGTCCAGCAGGCCCCTCGGCTTTGGAGCCCTGATTACCTTTTATGCACTATTGATTGGGGCTAGTGACCCGTTGCGAAAACTGGCTGACGTGTTCAATTCGATCCAGCGAAGCAGTGCTGCGGCCGACCGGATTTATGAGATGCTCGATAGAGAGCCGGCGATTGTCGATAGTATCGAACCAGAACCGGTTCCCCAGCCCCTGGAACAACTTGTCTTCCAGGGTGTCCATTTCGATTATCTCAGTGGAGAACCACTCCTGCAGGATATCAACCTGACGATCAAGCACGGTGAGACAGTCGCCATCGTGGGAGCAAACGGGTCGGGAAAAAGCACGCTGCTGAACCTCGTACCCCGGTTTTATGATCCAACCGGTGGACAGATTCTGATCAATGAAACACCGCTTTCCCAGCTGAGAATCAAGGAACTGCGGCGAATTATCGGGATGGTTACCCAGCAGACCGTTCTTTTCGATGACACCATCATCAATAACATCCGGTACGGATCTCCGCATGCCAGCCGGGATGAGGTCGTTGCGGCAGCTCGCAAGGCACGGGCAGATGAGTTTATCTGTGAGTTTGAGCAGGGTTACGAGACGATTGTAGGAGAGTCCGGAGGGCGGTTGTCGGGAGGTCAGCGGCAACGAATCGCACTGGCACGGGCAATTCTCCGGGACCCACAGATCCTGCTGCTCGATGAAGCAACC
>JAPYUD010000070.1:0-11704 GCA_029936215.1 Pirellulaceae bacterium
GACCACATCGAGCAACCAGCAGCGGCCCCACCTGCTCAGCAAAGAGTTGCTGGTTGGCAGCGGGAGCCTCACTCTGCTGGGCGTCGGCATGCCCCGAAGCGATCAACCATAGGCAGGCGAGAGTGACAACCGATCGCGGTCTATTGAACCGGGCAGGGATCATGGCTCTTTGCCAGTCAGTAGGAGGAGGTCAGGAGAGGAGGGTTCACTCTTTCACTAATCAATATACAGGAACTCATTCATGTTAAACAAAACGAGGCAGAGCTGCGACGCGGCGACGGTTTTCTCCAGGGTCCAGCCTGCTGGAGAGGGAATTGGCAATGCCAGCAGTTCGCTCCCACGCTCCCCAGCCTTCACCAGTGCTGCCTGCTCCTCGAGGAATTCCTGGCTTGCCTGCAATTCCCCGGGATCGGGCGAGCGGGCAAGGGTTCGTCGGAAAATCTCCACGATAAACTCTTCTTCGTCCTGTTGCCTGGCTAGAACGCTTCCTGCCAGCCGCCGCGCCGTGGTGAGAGAGAACTCGCTGTTCATCAAGAGCAGGCCCTGTGGGGCAGTAGTCGAATGGCTTCGCTGGGAGCAACTTCGATTGGCATCGGGCCGGTCAAAAGCTTCCAGTATCGGGAACCGCAGGTTCCGGCGAGCAAACAGGTAAATACTGCGGCGGTCGTAACCGGCCGTCTCCGGTGTCACGTCCCACTGACCCTTGCGGAGCGTGTTGACAATTTCCGCCGGCAGGGGGGGCCTGACCCCGGGTCCCCCACGCTGCGTGTTAAGCACCCCGGCACTGGCAAGCATCGTGTCACGAAGAACTTCTCCATCGAGCCGGCGGCGCGGGAAGCGAGACAACCAGCGGTTTGCCGGGTCAAGATCAAGCGACTCTCGCCACGCTCTTTCTCCCTCGGCAGCTGGTTTCAGCCAGCC
This sequence comes from Pirellulaceae bacterium, assembly GCA_029936215.1. Taxonomy (GTDB): domain Bacteria; phylum Planctomycetota; class Planctomycetia; order Pirellulales; family Pirellulaceae; genus SAT2750. The sequence goes on from JAPYUD010000070.1 coordinate 922, forward strand.
TGCCTGCCGGTACGTGGCACTGGTAACGATGAGGAAGTGAAGTCTCTTCAGGCTCCAGTCGTTCTCGATCAGTTCTTTTGCCAGGTAATCAAGTAATTCCGGATGGCTGGGAGCCTGGCCCATGATGCCAAAGTCACTTGGTGTTTCTACCAGGCCACGGCCAAAATGGTATTGCCAGATACGGTTTGCGATCACCCGGCTGGTAAGCAGATGATCCGGCCCGGTGAGCCAGTCCACCAGCTCGCTACGGCGGCCGCTGCTCGGTGCGCCGGGCCGGTTCGCCTCAAGCTGCCGTCCGGCTGGATTGGCAATCCGCGGAAAAGCTGGCGAAACAGGTGGGCCCTGCCGGCGGTAATCACCTCGCACCATCAGGTAGCTCTGCGGGGGAGTGCCATTTTTTTCCTGGAGAGTTCCCACCGACTTGTTCTTGACGAGGTGAACCGCCGGTTCAAAAATCGATCGCATGCGGTAAAAATCGGCCTGGCTGAGAGGATCATACTTGTGATCATGACACTGGGCGCATTCCAGCTGCAGGCCCATCAGGACCGAGGCAACCGTGGATGTCATCTCGTTAAGGAGCTGGTGACGGCGTTCTTGCTGCGAGTTGATATCCGGCATATCCGGACCCGACAGGCAGAACATGGTGGCAATGCGTGCAGACGCGTTTTCCGGTTCCAGTTCATCCCCGGCAAGCTGCAGGGCAATAAATCGATCGTACGGCATGTCCTGGTTCATGGACTGGATCACCCAGTCCCGGTACTGCCATGCATCGGCACGGATATTGTCGTGTTCAAATCCATCCGTGTCGGCAAATCGAGAAAGATCAAGCCATGGCTGAGCCAGCCGTTCGCCCATGTGGACCGAGGCAAGGAGCCGGTTAACAAGGGACTCGTATGCGTCTGGCCTGGAGTCAGCAACAAACTTGTCGACGTCCCGTGGGGACGGTGGCAGGCCAGTCAGGCCCAGGGTGAGGCGACGGATCAAGGTCTTCCGGTCCGCAGGGGGTGCCGGCTTGAGGCCACGGGAAAGCATGGCAGAGCGAATGAACAGATCCAGCGGTCCCTGGCAATCTTCCCGGTTCGCAGCCGCAAGCTCTGGCAGCCCGGGGCGTCGCAACGGCTGGAAAGCCCAGTGCTGGCGATCCTCGTCTTCAATCGCCACTTCCTCGATGCCCGTCGGTTCCGCAGGAATCGCATGACGGCCCAGCAGCACAACACCGGCACAGGCAAGTGTTGCCAGCACACAGATCCAGCAACAGATTCGGATTCCTCGTGAGCCCGGGCGCCGATCGAAATAAAGCATAACAGCTATCCAGGAAAACTAGCTAACAATAGCCTCTACCACGTGGGCCTCATCCGGACCGGTCAGTCGCTGGTCGAGTCCATTCTGATAAAAGCTCAACTCGTGGTGATCCACTCCAAGCAGGTGAAGCAGTGTGGCATGGAAGTCCCGAACATGGACTTTCCCCTCGGTAGCCCGCAGGCCAATCGGATCGGTTGCTCCCACTGCCCGTCCGCCCTCGATCCCGGCGCCTGCCATCCAGATGCTGTAACCCCAGGGATTGTGGTCTCGACCGGTCCCCTGCTCGCTCATCGGCATGCGACCAAACTCCCCGCCCCAGATGACCAGCGTATCCTCCAGCATTCCGCGGCGATGGAGGTCTTCCAGCAGGCCCGCCACTGGCTGGTCCGTTTTCGCGCAATAGCTTCCGTGGTTCTGGGCCACGTCCTTGTGAGCATCCCAGCCACCGATGTCTCCCGAGTAGAGCTGGACAAAGCGGACACCCCGTTCCACCATGCGTCGAGCCAGCAGGCATCGTTGGCCAAAATCCCTGGTTGGCTCCCGGTCTGCACCGTAGAGTTTTAACGTCTCCTCGGTCTCCTCACCGAGATCCACCAGCTGCGGTGCCTCGGATTGCATGCGGAATGCCAGCTCGTAGGCATGGATACGCGCCGACAGCTCATCGTCCTCCGCGCGGTGGCGAAAATGTTCCTGGTTAAAGCGACCAAGGAGCCGGTTTATGGATTGCTGCTCGAGGCGGCTGATCTGTTTTCGAGGAACCAGGTCCAAGATGGGCACCTCACCGGCACGCATCATCACTCCCTGGTAAGTGGCCGGGAGGAAGCCACTTCCCCAGGCCGGCGGCCCCCCCTTGATCCCTCCCCGTGGATCCGGCAGGACCACGAAGGCAGGCATGTTCTGGTTTTCTGTTCCCAGCCCATAGGCAATCCAGCTCCCCACGCTGGGACGGCCCATCAGGATGCTCCCCGTGTTCATCTGGTAGACCGACTGAGGATGGTTGACGCTGTCCCCGTGCATCCCCCGGACGACACAGAGCTTGTCAGCATGCCCAGCCAGGTGTGGCAGGTAATCACTTATTTCCAGGCCCGACTCGCCACGCGGCCGGAATGGCTTGACAGGACCCATCAGTGGATTTTTTGCCACGTCGCGGCGAGTCATCACCTTGCCGAAACTCTCCGGGACAGGCTGGCCGGCATATCGCACCAGCTCGGGCTTGGGGTCGAGCAGGTCGACGTGACTTGGCCCGCCGTGCATGAAGAGCCAGATAACCCGGCGGGCACGAGGCGGGAAATGAGCTGAACGGGCGGCCAGCGGCCCCCGGGTGGCAGGTTCAGCCAGCGACTGCTCAGCAAGCATGGATGCAAGGGCAACCATCCCCGCACCACCGCCTGAGAGGCTAAGAAACTGTCGTCGGCTTGAAGCGTGGTTTCCCACTCCTGCACCCACCTGTCCTGGAAAAAGCAGTGGACAATTCCCACGATTGTAGCAAATCGCTACCCCTGCCGGTCTCGCATGTGACGGCTATACCGTTCCAGTACACGACGCTCCTTGCTGGTCAGGCTCTCCTCACCATGCTGCTGGATTTTGGCAAGAATCGCATCGCCCTGGCCAACCAGCTTCTGCTCTCGCAGCTCGGATCGCGAGGGTGGAAGCTGATCGGGATCATGTACTTTCAGCGTGCTACGACGCCTGCGGGGAACAAGGGTAGCCAGCTTGGTGCCCGTCTGAAAATAGATCCAGGCAAATGCCGCCCCTGCCAGGTGGACCGAATGGGCAACGTTGTCCTCGGCCAGGATGCCCATCAGCTGGTCTACCGCCACGATCATGATCCCCACCATCCAGGCCTTCATGGGGATCACACCAAAAAGCAACAGTATCTGCCGGGGATAATTCAGGCAGAAGAGGATGGCAATCGCGTAGACACCACCCGAAGCACCTACCAGGGGCGCGACGTTATCGTCGGCAAGTCCATAGCCAACCCAGAGCAGACCCCCCAGTACGATCGCCGAAAGGTAAAAGGCCAGCAGTTCCCGTTGACCGTAGCGGGTTTCCAGAGGTCGGCCAAAGACAAACAGCGCAAACATGTTAAAGAGGATGTGGAAAATCCCCTGCCGGGTGCTAATCGACTCGCCTGCTTCTATCACCCGCACCGGTGCATGAACAAAACCGTAGGTGACAACCTGGTAGGCTTTCCACGGGTGGGTAATTATCTTCTCCGGCTCCAGGTGGACCTGTTCGTAAACAGACAGGTGAGGAGAACCCGGGGGAAATAACCAGCAGGCAAGAAAGACCAGCACATTGATTGCAATCAGCTTGCCAATCAATGTGGAAGGCAGTCGCAGGTGGACGCCCTGCGAAGAATCCTCGTCCCGATAATATTCGCGGTCATGAATGCCCATCGTTGGGTGCTTTCCGGATAACCCGGATCGCCATCGGATCAGCTAATCGCTGTCGCGGCCAACCGCATCGGTGCGCTTATCGTTCTCAGCTTCTAGTCTGGCCAGGATCTTGGCCAGCTGCCGTGTGAGTTTCTGGTTTTGGTCAAAGAGCCGGGCTAGTTCAACTCGCAGGCTTTCACGTTCCTGGTTAAGTTGACCGACAAAGACCTCTGCCGTGTCACGGTCTTTTTCCAGGAAGGTCTTTTCCATGGTTAATTTAGCTTTTTCATCCTCGCGAAAGGAGATCTGCTCGTTGGCCTCGTTCAGCGATTCCTCGAGCCGGCCCTTTTCCCGATCGTAGAGCGTGCCCTGCTGGCCAACGCGAATATCCCGGTCATTTAAATCCTGGAAGAGGAAAGCGTAGTCCGTCAGCGGGCGAACATAGTGTGCTGTCAGCTGGCGAGCAATTGACGAACCATCAACTCCTGGCGCCGTGAGCTTTTCACCGTCGGTGACCTCTGGCTTGCCATCCACTGCCTCGCTGCGGAGATGAAAAATGCCAATGTCCCCCTTGTCAAACTCGACCGTTTCGCCACGGCGAAGATTGGGAATGACCGCCATGCCGCTGGGATCGAAAAAGCTCTCGGTCAACCCTGCCTTGGCCGCATCACTGTCAACCGTGACCGGGAACTTGACATTGAAAAGCACCTTGATCCATTGCTCTTCAAAGGGAACAGCCTCGTTCTCCAGCAACTGCCGGCCATCCCCCATGTAGCGGTCAATATGATCCTGCATCTGCTGTTGCTGCCTGCCGAGATCGGGATTGTGTGCGATGGCCATCTGGAAGGCCACGGTGACCCTCTCCATGTCCATCTTCCCGAACAGTGGTGAGGGATCCTCTCCCAGCACAACATCGCTATCAAAAATATCCGTTTCCGAGAACAAGCGATGTCCGTCCACCGGCATCTTCTCGTAAATCGCCCAGGTGGAGCCGTCGTTGATGTGCGGCTGGGCGGCGGCAGTCGACCATCGAGAGGCCGGGGATTCCATCAGGCTGATCACACTCCCATTGACCGCGTTGACATGAAACTCCCCCAGGTACTTCACCGGTACCGCTATGTTCAGTTCACCCACCTGGAGTATCGCTTCCTTGAAAATATAGAGCACTGCATTCTGCTCGATCTGCAGGGGCTCGTTGTTGGCCGGAGTAAAACCGGTGTCGATGAGCACGGCACCGTTCTGCACACCCTGGGGTTTCGTCTCGCGCCAGACACGCCCCAGGTCCAGCAGCAGGCGGGTGAGCATGGAGTCCAGGTCCTGGAGGTTTTCCTTTTCCTCCTTGACCTTGTCTACTGCGCCCTTGACGACCTGGCGGTACTGCTCGTCAAGCTCGATCTTTTGGGTCAACAGTGCATCGTGTTTTTTTATCCAGTTCGCCTTCGTCTTGGTTGTGAAAGCCGCCAGGCAGAGGAACCAGCAGGCAGATCCGAAAACAAACAGTGCCATCACCAGGTGAAGCCATCGCCATACCTTGCTGGAAAAACCAAGGCAGACCAGGTAGGCCAGTATCACAACGATGGCAACGATAAGCTGTGGATTCATTGAACCTTAAGTCCTGGCAGTAGAAATACTGCACATGATCCTGTTGGTCATATGATGATTGGATCGTCAGTATTAGCCGGAAAGTTGCCCATTCCCTGTGGAATTCCACCGTCATTTACCGGGATCAGCGGTAACCGTCGCGGGCTGACCGATAATAAGTCGACAATCCACCGATGTCAAGTTTTATCGGCAGTGCAGACATTCCATAAGTTGCTGTCATTGCATGATTTGCGACATTTGACCTGTCTTGCGTAAATACTCCCCGTCTATTCGTTCAAGTTTGCTCATCAAGCACCCGAAAAGCTTGACATATCGCTATAAGCCGAACAGTTAGCAAGGTTTACCTGAATCACCAGGTTTACCTTTTCTACTGCTGGCTTGATTGTCATTTAAAAAAACCTGCGATTTTGGGCCGGAGAACTAGTGATCGTGAGACACCCAAGAACATCGCATTTCGTCGGCAGCCTTTCCGCTTTCCACCTTGGCCTGCTCCTGGCACTTGGTTTTTTTGTGCTGCAGCCTGGTTGTTCACGCAGCTACTATCGCCACCAGGCAAACGAGGCGGTCACGAAGCTGGTGAATGAAAAGAGTCATGACAGCGATCGCTGGGGATTGCCCGACTTCACTATTGATGTGGATCCCAGGTCCCGGATGTTTGACCCGAGCGACCCGGACCACCCGCCAATGCCACCGGATGATCCTTACTCGGCCGAGCACCTGGCACGGCCAGCAGGCTATCCTGGCTACGAGGGCTGGCTGGCTGATGGCACAACCGATACTTTTGAGAATCCCCAGTGGCGAGACTACCTGCCCCTGGATGACGATGGGGTACTCCACCTGACGGCCGACCTGGCAATGGAGCTTTCGCTCATCCACTCCACTGCTTACCAGGGCCAGCTAGAGACTCTCTACCTGGCAGCCCTGGATGCCAGCTCCGAACGTTTCCGTTTTGACACCCAGTTTTATGGTGGCTACAGCCCGAGTTACCAGTCGCGGGGAAACAACGGGTTCCCCAGCAGTGTTTTTGATCTGAGCACCAGGGGCATCCAGGCTCGCCGTGCCCTGACCAGCGGTGCCGAGATGGTCATTGGCCTTGCAAATTCACTGACCTGGCAGTTCAGCGGTCCGGACACTTACGGTGCCAACACGTTAATTGATTTTTCCCTCGTCCAGCCACTGCTCCGCGGCGCCGGCCGGGACCGGGTGTTGGAGCGACTGACCATTACCGAGCGGTCGCTGCTGGCAAACGTTCGCCAGTTTGAACTCTACCGCCAGGGACATTACATGGAGATCATCACCGGCAGCGGCGGCCAGAGTGGGTTACAGCGTCGAGGAGGATTCCAGGGGGCTTCCGGGCTGAGTGGCTTTGCCGGGGTTGGTGGTGGTGGTTTTGGTACACAGGGTCGCGGCCTCTTTGGCGGTGGTGGCGGTGTCACCGCGCCGGGTGCTGCCGGTGGCTATATCGGGATGCTCCAGGCACAGCAGGGCATGCGTAACCAGGAAGCAAGCGTCACGGCGCTGCGCAGCAGCCTGTCGCAACTGGAAGCCTTCCGGGATGCCGGCCGAATTGACTTCTTCCAGGTCGAGCAACTTCGCCAGCAGCTTTTCACCAATGTCTCTGGCCTGCTGAATACCCGCCGCAGCTACAAGGATACGATGGATGGCTACAAGCGGACTCTCGGGCTGTCCCCCGCCATCGACATGGTTGTCGAGGGGGATTATCTCGATCAGTTCAACCTGATTGACCCCCGGATCCTCCCCATCCAGCAGCAGATTGCTGATACCCAGACGGCAGTGGGAAGCACGATCGTCTCGATCCTGCCTGTCGTGGTCAACGGGGAAGCACCTCCACCGTTCACCTGGTCCGATGAGCTTGCTGCCAAGCTGGGAATTCTCCGAACACACGTGCTGACAATGAACGATCTGCGCAACCAGGTCCTGGAATCCAATGCAAACCACGCACGGGAGGACATCGAGGCGCTCACGCAGATTATTCCCGACAGGAAGCTCGACCATGACAAGCTCATTGAGGCGGTCCTGGAAAAAGCTCGCCGGGAGAATATCCCGTTCGATACCAGCCTGGTTAACATTGAATCGCTGGATTCCCTGCCAGCAGCACTGACAAAAACACTCGACGATACGGTCCAGCGACTGGCTGCCAACCAGGCTCCCGGTGCAAAAATCGTGGAGGGCATTGACCTGTTGATGGAAACGGGCATGGAGCTCAACGAGCAGCAACTGTTGACCCTGCTCCGGACCGCTGTCTTTGGCCCACTACCAAACCTGCTTACCGAGCTGTCGGCAAACGTGCTGGAAGTCTCGCTGGTCCAGGCCGAGGCACGGGCCGAAACCGTGATGCTCATCCCGATCGAATTGGCCCCTGATGATGCCATGGAAATCTCCCGCCAGAACCGGCTCGACTGGATGAACAACCGGGCCGCCATGGTCGACTCATGGCGGCTGGTCAACTACAACGCCAATCCCCTGGAAAGCAACCTGGACATTGTCTGGTCCGGTGACATCAGCACCACGGATGACAATCCTGTCCGTTTCCGGGATACCACGGGGAACCTGCGAGCCAGCCTGAGGTGGGATGCCCCGATCACGCGGCTGCAGGAACGGAACACTTACCGCCAGGCGCTGATCGAGTATCAGCAGGCGCGGCGACGTTTCTACCAAAACGAGGATTCCATCTACGCCGGCCTGGTTGCTGCCTTGCGGCAAGTTGAATTGAACAAGATCAACTTCGAGATGCGTCGGGCTGCCCTGCGAGTGGCAATCAAGCAGGTCCAATCGGCCCGACTCCGATTGCAGGAACCGCCGCGGCTGGGAGCGGGGGGAGCAGCTGCTGCTTTTGGTCCTACCACGGCGCAAAACCTGATCAGCGCACTCAGTTCACTGCGAAATGCCCAGGACGACTTTCTTAGTGTCTGGGTCGGATGGGAAGTGCAACGTGGGTTGCTCGATTTAAACCTGGGGACGATGCAGCTTGACGAAAAAGGCATGTGGATTGACCCCGGCCCGCTCGTCCCGGAAAATGGCTTCCGCGTCGACCCGCCCGAGCAAAAAAGCACTCCTTAGGAGCCTGGTTTTCTACCAGAGACAACGAAACCCTAGTGTTTTTTCGGTGTTTAAACAGCGAGAAAGCGGCGGGTTTTCACTCCAACCGGCAGAGCAAGATGTTATCATAAAAGCCTGTTTCGCCAGGCTTTTTGGCCTGGTAGCTTCCCCACCCTCAATCTCTTCCGTAACAAAGACCATCGCTGAAAAATAGCATCATTCGAGTTTCCTCAATGGAGTCCCCGGAAAATGTGTTCCCTCAAACATAATCGTCCATCTTCCCGACGTGCGGGTCACCCTCGTGGAAACGCTGCGGTCGTTGTAGTCGCACTGCTAGTGATCCTGGTGGGAGCTGTTTATTTCGGATTCAAGATGGTAGGAGGGATGCTCTCGGCTGCAAATGACAACGAGGTGCAATGGCAATTTACCAGTGTCGAGCGCAAGCCGTTTCAGCACACGGTCATCGAACAGGGAGATATTGAGAGCTCCAGTAACGTGGAAGTGGAATGCCAGGTTCGTTCCAGGAACAGTAGTGGTGTTCAGATCATCTGGGTGATTGACGAGGGAGCACGGGTAACCAATCCCACGGCTGCCACGGTTTCCGGAATGGTCACCGCGGTAAGTGACCGCTCGGGGGATGAGTCCACGGTCACCGTGGAAACAGAAGATGGAACTGCCGCGGATCACACGGTCGCCTATGCTGAATATACGGAAGTCGTGGTCCAGGTCGGTGAGGAAATAAACAGTGGTGCGATACTGGCTGCCGACAAGCTGGTGGAGTTGGATGCCTCCGCCCTGGAAGACGAAGAGACCCGGCAGGAGGTCGCGGTAAACGGGGCCAATTCTGCACTCATCTCGGCGAATGCATCGGTCGAAAAAGCCGTGATTGCCCGCAAGGAATACCTGGAGGGGACTTTCCAGGAAAACTCGCAGCTGATGAACAGCGAGATCCTGGTGCAGGAAGAAAACGTCAATCGTGCCAAGGACAACTTCAAGTTCTCCACGCGACTGGCCGCCCAGGGATTCCTCACCGAACAGCAACTCAAGGCAGATGAGTTTGCCGTGCAAAAATCGGAGATCGACCTGAACCTGGCACTCGGTCGCCTCAAGACCCTGGAAAAAATCACCAAGCAGAAAATGCTGGTTGGTTTTGACAGCGATATTGAAACCGCCAAGGCGAGCCAGGATACCGCTCAGAAAAACCTGATCGAGGAACAGTCTGAGCTGAAACTTATCCAACAGCAGATCGTGAACTGCATGGTCTATGCCCCGGCCGGCGGACAGGTTGTCCACGCCAACAAGCAGAGTAGCCGTAGCGGCTCCGAATTCATTGTCGAGCCCGGGGCCATGGTTCGTGAGCGGCAGACCATCATCTACCTGCCGGATACAGACAGGATGCAGGTCAAGGCGAAGGTCAACGAAGGCCGAGTGCCTTACGTGCGGGTTGGCCAGCAGGTGAAGATCAAGGTCGGGGCCCTCGAAGGGCAGGAACTTGATGGGGTGGTCGAGAAGGTAAACCCCTACGCTGAACCTACCGGTTATTTCTCCTCGGGTGTCAAGGAATACGCCACCTTCATCCGTATTATCGATCCGCCATCAACGATTCGTACGGGAATGTCGGCAGAGGTGAGCATTTTCGTTAAATCTGAAAACAACGCCCTGCAGGTTCCGGTCCAGGTTTTACACGAGGAAAATACCGAGCTTTACTGTCTTGTCCGCTCGGCAACAAATGAAAACATCTTCGTGGACAACCTGCAAAGGGAATTCTCGGTGGAAGTCCGGGAACTAAAGTTCGACACCAGTAACGAGAAAACCCTGGTCGTGAGTGGTGGTCTCAAGGAAAAGGAAAAGGTCGTGCGTAACCCACGGCTCCACGAGGATATCCTTAACCGCCTGGTCTATAACTACCGGGCCCAGTGGCTGATCGATAACCTGGATAGCAACAAGGACAATCAGTTAACACGCGCGGAACTTGAGGCCAACAAGTTTGAAACAGTGCTTGAGACCATTATTGAATCGGTCATGCTCGCCGACGGTTCTGGTGTTGAGGGGCAAGCCTTCTCGACCGAGGAAGCGGGTGATGGCAACCTGGTTCGTGACGAGCTGGCAGTCTTCGTCGAAGATGGTGACCTGTACGTTACTTTCAAGAGCCAGTATCTCTCTTCCGTGGGAGCCGACAAGCTTGTCGCCAGCCAGGATAGCAACAAGGATGATTCGCTTAACGAGGAAGAGTTTGGCAAGCTCACCGCATCGATCCAGGCAGCCAGCGGAGAAGGAAAGTCACTCAAGGAACTCTCCGATGAGTACAAGCCATACAACATCAAGGAATCGATGTTGCAAGCGCTGGGCCAGGCATCCTTCGCCAACCTGGACGAGAACAGCAACGAGTCCATTGGCTGGTACGAGATGAGACGATACCTGCAAACTGCAACGTTACGAGC
>JAPYUD010000597.1:0-2220 GCA_029936215.1 Pirellulaceae bacterium
CCATCTCGTAAACCTGTCGTGCCCGGTAAGATCCCTGTTCATCCATCACCAGCGTCACCTCGGAGAGCGAAACGAGTGTGGATGTCAGTTGCCGAACATCGCGCTGCATGATCTTGTATTCCAACGAGGGGATGTCGCTGGAGATGTTTCCAGCAACAACAAAAACGTCGCCCAGGGCATTTCCCATGCGGTTCACCAGGGCACGGTAGGAAGCAGACTGCGGCGAGATCTTTTCCAGCCCCTCGATCGACTCGACCGTGACCTCATCGCCGGAGGAATCAATTGCCACCAGCCGGTTGTCGGTCTGCCCGGTCTCCAACAGTGGGATCGGGGCCCGATGGATGCTGGTCTCGTCCAGCACCCGGTCATGCTCGACAAGCACCTGGATTCTCCCAATCACTTCATCCTGCAGCTGGACGCTGACCCGCAGGGGGCTCTCTGGATCGTCTGCATCCACCGCGGCAATCTCGATCCGCCTGAGCAGGGGAGCGTTGATGCGGGCATCCGCCAGCTCGGCCGGCAGCTGGAAGACAATCTCGTCAACCCCTGCCTCGCTCACGGAAAAGTCGAGCAGGATGGTCTCCTCGATCGCACGATCGGTAATTCGAATGTTGGTAAAAGCAGATCCATGAACCAGCGACTGGCGACGCACGAGCCTGACCGATCCTGTGTAATTGCCATCACGGTGGAAGAGAACAAGGCGGGAGAGCGACCGTTGCCCGGCCTGTAACCAGCCAAAAACTGTCTCCAGCGATTGTTGCTGGACATTATCCAGCTCAAGAATCTCCACATCATAGGAGGGATCCGTCTGTACCACGATTTGTCCCTGTTGCCGCAGCACTCCCAGCACGCTCAGGCGGGGAAGGTCCGTGGTCCCATCTTCGATCTGGGCGTCGATCAAGCCCCGCACGATGACATCAAACGCCTGCCGTTGTCCACTTCCAAGCAGCACGGTAAGAACGTCAGCGGTAGCCTCTTCCTCGTCCTGGCGATCGCGAGACCAATCCACCAGCCCCGGCGCCTCGACGTCGATAATATCCAGGTCCTGGGGAACCTCGATATCGATGCGGTGTACGGCCAGTTGACTGGGAACGACACGAATACGACTTTCCAGGGAAACATCCTGCTCGGCCAGTCGCAGCAGGGTCTGCAGGTTGGCAGTCGTCTGCGACTGGATCATCGTCGCTTCCAGGCGAACAAGGAAAGGCGTGGTGGCGAAACGGTATGCCTGGTAGGACTGCAGGCCAAGCGGACTTAGCCGGGCATCGCCCCGGGCCTTGAAGACCTGAGCCAGTGTCTCGCTCAGGTCGTCTCGCGTAACGGCATCAACGCTCTCGGTTCGCAGCTTGATCAGCGGCGTCCGCCGGATTGCAACCTGTCCCTGGTGCAAGATCGCATCGGGGACAACGATCACCGGTACGTCAAACTGCTCCATTCCTTCCTGCCCAACCGCACCATGGCGAACCAGGTGCATCTGCAGTTTCACCAGGTCACGTGCTGCTTCCAGCAGTTCCACGTTGACCAGTTGTTGCCCCTCTTCGACTTTCACATCCCAGCCACGCACATTGTTCCCGGTCACATCCTCGACCTGGAAGGTTGTCGGCAGGGTGAACTGGAAAACATCCCTCTGGCCACGACGGAATTGCAGGTCCACGGCCCAGATCGCATGGACCGCTTCTTCCTGGACATCCACGATCGTGTTGGAACGTGCTGTCAGGCTACGGTCGACCATTGACTCGGTGACGCTCGGACGCCAGCGGAACTGCAGATCCCCTCCCGGGCCAGTCGAGAGATTGACATGCTCACGATCGACCTTTGAGATAAATTCCCCACGGTCGGTCACACCCGACCAGCGGAGCTCCGTGCTGGCTGCTGCCAGTTCGACATCCAGGCTGTTTGCAGAGGAGACCGGGAGCACACCGTTGACGATTCGCCAGCCACCCTGGCGGGTGATACTCAGCGCCAGCGTCATTTCCAGGCGTTTGCGACCCTTCCCCTTCAGGAGTAGTCGGAATGTCGGCGGAGCAGGAGGTGCCAGCGGGACGATCACCTGCTGTTGCGGATTGGCTGCCTGCTGCGAGGCTCTCTTCTGTTGTTGAACAGGGAGCTCGCCGAGCACCTGGAGCCGCGCCGGCTGGCCATTCATGGTGGCCGTCCGCAACACCCCTCCCCGTAATGCCAGCGGAACCGCAACTTCCTCGTCGGTGAAAACATCAATGT
>JAPYUD010000598.1:0-2207 GCA_029936215.1 Pirellulaceae bacterium
GTGCAACAGTGTTCCAGGCATGTGGTGACCGGGCAAGCAAAACATGGACAGGAGTTTCCTGTCCGGAGCCGAGCTGATCAAGGTCTCGCGTGACTTTGTCTGTATCCGCACAGCGACCTATGAAGACAAGCAGGAAGCGGAGTTTCTGAAGTGGGCTTTCGTTGGCCGCAGCGGCGGAGACTTGAGGAATTTTGGTTATTGCGTCCTCTCGCCTGACGGGCAAAGACAACTCAGGCGTAGCACTCGTGGTCCCAATTTCGCGTATCAGAATTCAGCGGCAATGGCAGCAGACCTGCGATTGATTGCCAGGCAGTATCCGGCAAAAGCAACGGCCGGGGTATCGACTCCCATCGTTCCACAGATGAAGAGTGTCCGCCTGGGAATCAACGTGGCAAGTTGCGACGGACTTCCCAGCGTCGTCATCGTCGGCAAGGACCAGCTGGAAGTGGACCAGTTAAAAAAGAAACTGAGCGGCGTTATCTGGGGTGAGGAGCTCGCAGGCAAGTTCATTTACTCTTCAACAACGAATCCCGCTGACCTGAAGATCGTACCCGGTGCACAATCCAAGACTGGCTTCCTGGTGATCAAGCCGGATGTCTTCGGCCTCAAGGGACAGTTGATCAAGGTGATTGACGCAAGTGCCTCCAGTGAGGACCTGAAAAGATCATTGTCTTCGGCCGTAAACACCTTCACGCGGAACTCCAAGACGCACGGACTCCACGTTCGCAATGGCCGCCAGGGTGGCAAGTTGTGGAAAACGGAAGTTCCTGTTCCCACTCGTGTCCGCGCGCCAGGTCGAGCCCGATCGCCAAGATAATGAACGGACGTTTTTGTCGGTTCTCAGGCATCGGTAGAGAAATGGGCAGCCACCTGCCCAAGATTCGCAAAGCGGGCACTTACCCGGTCGCCCGCCTCGACCGGCACGAGCCTGGTCGGTGACCCTGGAATCACAAGTTGCCCCGCCTTGAGGCTCTTGCCCCGCCGGACCAGATGGTTGACCAGCCAGCGGAGCGAGTTCATTGGGCCGCCCATGATCTCCCTGCCGTGGCCCGAAGCGGCCTGCTCGTCGCCCAGGAAAATACTGACCTCTTCCACATCCCAGTCAAAACTGCCCGGACTCGTCTTTTGGTCACCGACGACCATCGCCGCATGGATACCGTTGGAGGCAATCAGTTCCTGGGACGTCGGATCACCAAACCAGAAGCGATAGTTGTGCAGCTCGATCCCCGGTGAGACAAAGTCGATGGCAGCGGTGAGGTCGTCCTCGTCCCCGACCTCGTCCACCAGGTCACTACCGATCACCACGACGAATTCCGGCTCAACGGCGCAGTCAAAATAGTCACTGTGGTTGAGCACGGCGTTACCGTAGATGATATGAGGGGTCATCAGCTGTCCGCAGATGGGCTCGGAGAGTCCGAACTGCCGGCGAATCGCCTCGCTCGTACAGCCAACCTTGTAGCCAGCGACCTGCTCCCCGCCGCCGGTGCGGGCGTCGATGACCATCTGCTGAACCTGATAGGCGTCCTGGAGAGTGAGCGAGGAGATCGGCTCGTTGTCACTGCGTGAAAACTGGTGCTCTTGAAAGAGACGCAGGAAGGTATCGGCAAAGGGTTGCAGGTCAGCCATGCGTGGGTCCGGACGGGAAAACAGGGATTCTTGAAATGCTGCATACGTGTCCTGGATAAGTTGCATTTGCCAGGCTGTAACAATCAGCAAATGCCACAACAATAGATGATAGGATAGATGCTGCTGTGTGGGCCTCTTTTTTTCACTGGATGGGTTCCAGGATGACGTAGGACAACAAGATCTACCATGAAACGCCATCTTTTCTCTCGCCTGTTCGTTATTTCAACAATCATGCTGGCCGTGCTGGTGAGCCAGCAGCGAAGTTGAATGGATCCCACCCGAGCGAAAGGTCCACGAGGGGAAAATAAAGTTAATTCCAACGGATCTCGAACCAACAATGCGACAATCCAAGCGACTCGTAGGCCTCTCGGCGATTGCACTCTTCGTCGCTCTCGTTCCATCGAACGAGCGGGCCTCTGCCGCCGACTCGATCGACAGGCCGAACGTCCTGTTCATCGCCGTCGACGATTTGAACGACTGGGTTGGTTGTCTCGGTGGGCACGCTCAGGCGAAGACTCCCAACATCGACAAGCTTGCCCGCAAGGGGGTTCTCTTCGAGCAGGCCCATTGCGCCGCTCCAC
>JAPYUD010000599.1:0-2205 GCA_029936215.1 Pirellulaceae bacterium
ACGTTGATCGGTTCGGCCGCCTGGCATGGGGCGGAGCAGAAGGCCAGCACTTCCAGGACCACTGGGATAGACAATCTCATGGGATACCGTCCTTCTGTAGGGAGGAAACGAGATTCTTAATCTGACTTGTCGTTGCCAAGGTTCAGGAGAACAAAAGTGCCAGACTTACCGGCAACCGCGATGTCCGTCCGCTTGTCACCGTTCAGGTCAGCAGTCCGGATCTGCAGCCCGGTGCCGACGTGCCCCTCGTCAATCACGTGTCGCTGGAACTTCGGTGTGCCTGGTTTCCAGGACCAGTAATAAAGGCAGGCGGGTTCCTTGCCGCCCGGGTCACCCCCATTATGAGCGTAGACCCGCTTGCCGGTGATCAGCTCGGGCCGTCCATCGCCGGTCAGATCTGCCAGGTGCAGGCAGTGGGGTTGGGAAAAACGGTCGTCAATCAGGTGTTGCTTCCATTGCAGTTTTCCATCCACGGAGGGTAATTGTTCCCACCAGTGAAGGCCAAATCCATGCGCAACGCCCACGATCAGGTCACTCCTTCCATCGCCGTTGACGTCATGGACCAGCATCGGGCAGCTTGCATGCAGATCCCAGTCAGGGTGGAATTTCCAGTTCTTTTCCAGCGGGTTTTCCTTTGGTCCCTCGTACCAGCCCTGCCCAAGAAGCAGGTCCAGGTGCCCGTCGTTGTTCAGGTCACCGACCGCGATACCGTGGCCGTTTCCTTTGACTCCGATCACACAACGTTTCAGGGTGGGAAGGGACTGGGTTTCGGTGACCGTCTGTTTGCCTTTTTTGACCTCCACCGCCCGGTCCTCGCTGGTCAGTTTCCAGACCACCATGGGGACATCTTTTTTCCACGAATTGACGATCCATTCCGGGATGCCGTCACCGTCGAGGTCCTGGAATAGCTGGGACTCGTTACTGGTGTCCTTGGTGTCGACCAGCAATTTCTTTTCCCAAAGATGTCCCCGCGCCAGGCTATCTTTGCCCGGATTGCGGTACCAGAATACCTCGGTCGGCAAGAAGGAACCGGCAATCAGGTCTGTCAGGCCGTCGCCGTCGACATCGAATGCATAGTCGCCATTGCTTTCCGCATAGCCATTCCAGTCAGCAACTGCCCGAAGGGGACGGGGTGTGTAGTGAGGCCCCGCATACCAGTTGCGACCCGAAAGTAGATCCAGCGAGCCATCCCCGTTGACGTCCGCAATATCAATTCCCTCGTTCAGGTCAACCGTGAGAGAGCGGATCTCCCATTTCAGGGATGGTTCGGCGGCAGTGGTGGTTGCAGTGGCGGACAGGAACATCAAAAGGCCAGCCAGTGTGGTGGAAAGGACTTTCATCGTGGTTCTCCGGACGGAAATCAATGAACGGTATGAAGATGTGTAGAGGTGAGTTGCCCAGCTTTGACAATCCCTCCCTGGAGCACTGCGATAAATTTCTCCTGTTGTTCAAGAAGAGAAATGTCGGAAACGACATCCCCCTGTACCACTAGGATATCAGCCAATTTCCCGACCTCAAGTGTGCCAACCTGGTCCGCAAGGCCCATGATCTCTGCACCGGTACGGGTGGCACAGGTAATTGTCTCGAGCGAGGAGAAGCCGACGTAGTTCACAAAGAAGCTCAGTTCCCTGGCATAGTCGCCATGAGGATTCCAGGCGAAGCCATAATCGCCACCCATCCCCAGCCGACCGCCCTCCTTGAGAATCCAGCGGGCGCTTTCCGCGCCCCCCTCGAGGGTCTCCTGGTGACCATCGATGACTCGCTGGGAAAGTCCCCACTCCGGGCCATGGACCACGCTGGCCTGTTCAAAATAGAGAGCCGGGACAACAGGTACGTCGCCTTCCAACAGCAGGTCCATTGTTTTCCGGTCCATGAATGTGCCATGTTCAATCGCGTCGTATCCGGCCAGCAAGGCATTGAGGATTCCCTCTGTTGCCCGGCAATGACCCGTTACCTTGCAGTCATGATTGTGCGCGGTGGAAACGACGGCCTCCATTTCCTCGAGCGTCATGCATAGTGTGTGGTGATCGTTTGTATCGGGTGCCGCAGCGTCACCCGTCGGGTAGGTCTTGATCCACTCTACCCCGTCCTTGACCAGCTGTCGTACCGCTGCTCGTGCTTCATCTGGGCCGTTGACCAGGAGGATCAGGCCTTCCATGCCAATCTTGCGAAATTCGGGATTCCAGTCCATCAGGCCACCGGCAC
>JAPYUD010000071.1:0-11533 GCA_029936215.1 Pirellulaceae bacterium
ACAGCACATCTCGGACTACGATTCGACCGTGCGCACGGGGGACCGGGACTAAAGCTCGCAGATGTCCTTGAGGGTGGACCAACATCGAGGAAGGCCAGTATGGTTCTCCAGGGTGAACTCCTCCTCTCGGTTGATGGCGACCCGGTTGATTCAAGCACCGATTTGACCACGGTACTGAACGGGCGACTCGACCGGGATATGCAAATCAAAGTTCGGAATTCCGAAGGAAAGGACCGGGATATTCACCTCCGCCCGACCAGCTATGGTGCGACCAGGGCGATGCTCTACGAAAAATGGGTATCTGATAATCGGCAAATCGTTGAGGACCTGTCTGATGGAAAGCTTGCATACCTCCATATCCGGGCGATGAATATGTCTAGCTTTTACCGTTTCGAGAGGGAGCTGGTGGAGATTGCTTATGGGAAAAGTGGACTCGTGATTGATGTCAGGGAAAACGGAGGCGGGTCCACGACAGACCATCTGCTTACTATCCTGACCCAGCCGAGGCATGCGATCACGGTTCCCCGCGGTGGCACCCAGGGGTATCCGCAGGATCGCATGGTCTATGCCCGCTGGGATAAACCTGTCGTGGTTCTTTGTAACCAGAATAGTTTTAGCAACGCGGAGATTTTCAGTCATGCAATCAAGACACTTGAACGGGGCCAGTTGGTGGGAGTTCAAACATCTGGAAGCGTGATCAGTACCGGTAGCGCGACGATCATGGATGTCGGACGCCTGAGAGTCCCCTTCCGTGGTTGGTATCTCCTTGGTGACGGGGAGGACATGGAGCTCAATGGAGCGATGCCACATCATGAGATCTGGCCGCAGCCGGCCGAGTGGCCAGCGGGAATTGATAAACAACTTGACAAGGCAGTGGAAGTTGTTTCAGCTGAAGTGAATGCGGTGGCGGATCAGGAAGAACGGGTGTTGAGAAAAGCTGCGGACCGACGGCAGAAATAGATTGGAGTCGGCGGCGGGAACATGGCTGTTTCCGGCGATTTACGATCAGGACTTGTCGCTTGCTAAAGATTTAAGCCTGGGAATTCCATGTCCTTTCAGATCAGCTGCCCGGGTTGCGGCCAAAGCCTTCTTGCCGAGGAGCGGTTACTCGGCAGAAAGGTCAAATGTCCATCGTGCCAGACGCCGGTGCTTGTCGAAAAGACGGATGCGAAAAACGCAGATCCTGATGATGCTGACGACGACCCCTACCGGCTCGCTGACGAAACGGAACTGCCCGCCAGGAACCATCCCTCCTACTCTGCCGTGGCGGGGGATGTAGCACAGCAACCAGCGGCAACGGAAGAAGATGGCACGGAGACAGAATGCCCGGCCTGTGGCGTGACTATACCCGCTGGGGAAGCTGAATGCCAAGCCTGCCACTATGACATTCAACTCGGCCGGAAAATCGAGGTCTTCTCGGGAAGCGAACATTATTCGAGCGCAGTTGGGTTCGAACGGTACGTGTTAAAACGTCTCCACCAGGCAGAGAACCTTACTGGCCTGATGATATGGTTTCATGTGTTTTTCGCTTTTGTCCTGGGAGTAATCTGCCTGGTAGCAGGGGAATGGTGGATAGCTATCCCGGTCGTCGTCCTTTACGCGTCTTACCATTTGTTGGCACACGGCAACCGGTATTTCTACCGGGGGAAGTCATTTACCTGGTGGCTGTTCTTGCGTTTCGGAAGAATCCTTCGTTGGCGTCGACTGTTCGGAATGAAGAAAAGAACGACATGGATCACCCACGATCCCTCATACACCGATGCACGCCTTGCGGCTGAAACGGATCTGGACAGATGTCATGTCATTGATATCCAGGGCACGGGCGTCTCAGACGAAGGCCTGCAGTGCCTGGAAGCGATGCCATTCCTGGAAATAGTGATCTTGAAGAAGACGAATGTCACTGCAGCGGGCGTGGCAAAACTGCAGGCCACAAACCCCGAAACATGTATCTGGTACTGATCAGGATTCTTCTCGGACAGGGGGCCCCTCGTTGCCGTATGAAGGGTCATCCAGGCCAAAGGCATTTGCCACCCGGTTGAAGAAGGCGAACATCGCGATTACGTAGACGCTTTCAGCAATCTGTAAATCACTCCAGCCGGCATCACGCAGTGTTTCGATCCGGCCAGAATCGACCCGTTCCGGTTCGCGTGTGAGCGCCTCGGCGAACTCCAACAACCGGCGTTCTCTATCGTCCAGCTGTGCACCGGAAAGATCCCCGCGCATGAGCGCCTCGAGGCAGTCCTCGTTGACTCCCTGCAACTGCAGGAAATATCCATGTGACCCAGTTCAGTAAGGACACTGATTTAGGGCAGAGACATAAGTCGCGAGTAACTCTTTTTCTTGGCGAGTGAGGTGACCATCCGTAAATTGGACTGTGTTGCTAAATTCCATCACCTGGCGGAGGAAATCTGGTCGCGGACTGAAGCACTTGAGTATGTCCGGAATGGAAAGCCGCTCTGGATTTAACGCCTTCCAGGAGTCGTAAACCGCGGCGACAGCGCCTTCGGCTTCATCGTCTTCAATCCAATTGATCCAGGGCATCGGTGTCATTCCTTTCTGAAAAACAGTGGTGACCATCGTGGCGACCGTGGTTTGCTCTGAACTACCAGGCGCCGCATCTGTCGTTACTGGCGGAGGATTTCTACAAGACGGGCCATGTCATCGGGGATCGGCGATTCGACTGTGAGCTTCTCTTTTGTTCCCGGGTGGGAAAACGTAATGGACTCCGCGTGAAGTGCATGCCGCTCCAGGAGGACATCATCGTTTTTCGACGCGCCCGGCATCCCGAGATCCTCCGAGTTCAGGCGCGCGCCCTGGCCATATACCCCGTCGCAGGCGACCGGGTGGCCGATGTGACTCAGGTGGACCCGAATCTGGTGAGTGCGGCCGGTTTTGGGTTTAATTCTTAAAAGGCTGAACCTTTCGTAGCGTTCAAGCACCTCGTAAAAAGACTGCGCTTCACGACTGGTTGGATGCCCCGCTCTAATCGCCATCTGTTCCCGCCGCCGCGGGTGTTTTCCGATGGGTTTGTTGATGATATCCCGGTCACGATCCGGACGGCCTATCACAACCGCCAGGTAGGTCTTCTCCACCGTCCGCGACGCGAATTGCGCAGAAACGTCGGCGTGCGCAGCGTTCGTCCGGGCAACAATGATGCAACCGCTGGTGTCGCGGTCCAGGCGATGGATGATTCCGGGACGATGGGATCCCCCCGAATCACTCAGTTGCTGAAACCGATAAACAAGAGCGCTCGCCAAGGTTCCGCTCCAGTGGCCGATGGAAGGATGAACAACCATCCCGGGTGGTTTGTTGACGACTACCAGCTGGTCATCCTCGTAGAGGATATCAAGAGGGATGTCCTCAGCAGTCGGCCCTGAGGCGGGTGGGGGAAGTGTCGTAAAGGCGAGCTGTTGCCCGCTGCGAAGGCGACTGGACGACTTCAATGCCTGCCCATCGGAGGTGGCGAGTCCGGCGTTAATAGCGAGTTGGATCTGTGACCGGCTGACCGACTCCATTCGCGTGGAGAGGAAGACATCAAGACGCTGGCCTTCGGAAGCGTCGTCAACGCTGAATTGATAGTGCACAGAGGCGTTATCGACGTTCATTCCTCTTTCGGGGGATTCTCCTCCTCCTCCTCCGGATCCCCAGGATCATTGTCGCCATCCTCGGGTATTGAGGGAGGAATGGTATCGTCGCCTGTGGGAGGTGTGAGTGCCGGAGGTGGCAGTAATCCATCGGAACCGGGAAAGGGATTGACGGGCGGCGGTGGATCAAGAGGGGAGGGGTTGGAGGGAAAGAGATCGGGAAGGTTTTCCGGAGGCTCGTAGTTCGACAGCCACGAATAGAAACTGGAAGGCGAGGTCTCCCCCTCCGTCCAGGGCTCCGCACCATATTTCACGAGCATCTTTCTGCGCTGCTCGGCAGCGGAAGTGATGGATGGATTTGTGCTTGAGGAAGTGAGCTCAAGCAGCGTCGCGATGGCTTCTGTGTAGTGCCCGTTGAATGCGTTGACATCCTTTGAGCAGGAAAGAAGTATCTCGTGGGCATGCGCTTTTCCCAGCAGAACGCGTTCATGGAGCAGTCCACCGATGCTGTTACTGGATTTGGAAATCCGGTCGTATAATTCAATCGCATGGGCGAGTCGCTCCTCCGCCTCGGTTCGGCTGGAATAGACAAGGCGGGCCCCGTCCCGGAGTTCCATGTCAGCCGCGAATTGAAGGGCCCAGAGTTTTGGGACAGTTGACCCCCTGAGATCTTCCCCGGCAAAGTCCCCCTGGGGACCGAGAAGTACAAGGTCTTCGAGCCAGTCTGCATCCTCTCGGCGGGAAACCACTTCCTCGCGTGCCTGGAAATACTCCCGCCAGGCTGCCCCACGGGACGATTCAGTTCCGCTAAGAACAAAGCCGACAAGAGCAATGGAGAGTGGAAGGATAACAACGACGCCAAGAACAAATACCATGCGAACGGTATTTCCGGTCAACCAGCGAACGACGCCACTGGCGCCCTCGAAGATGGCGACAATAAGTTTCCAGGGTAATTCGAAGAGCCCCATATGAATCCCGTTGGTAAGGTGGTGGCGATAAATCGCCGGATGTGATAGTTGAACGCAACTAGAAAGTATAAAAATCGTTATGGAAGAGAGTCAAGGCCGGCCTTTTCGTCTTACCCAGCGCCAGCTAGTATTTCGTCATGCAATGGACCTTAAATCAATCGCAAAGAGAGGCTGTCGAAGCCCTTTCTGGGCCACTTTTGGTCCTTGCCGGTGCCGGAACAGGGAAAACAAGGGTTGTTACTCTGCGGATTGCAAATTTGATTAACCAGGGGGTGGCGGCAGACAGAATCCTTGCGGTCACATTTACTACAAAAGCGGCCCAGGAGATGCGGACCCGTGTCGGCGCACTGGTAAAGGGGCCTGGCCAGCGCAAACCACTGGTAAGTACCTTTCATTCCCTCTGCGTGAAAATCCTCCGTCGACATATTGAGTTGATCGGTTATCCGAGCCGGTTCACTATTTACGACGCATCGGACCAGGAAAGCCTTGCCAGGCAGGTGCTGAGAGAGATACGTGTTCACGATAGCCAGCTTCGGCCACGGGACTGCGTGCGGATCATCAGTAGCTGGAAGACGAACTCCATTCGGCCAGATCATGCTGCGCAGATCGCTGACAGTGATCGGGAACACCTGGCCGCCATGGCATACAGACGATATCAGCAATCCATGAAAAGGGGCGGCGGGGTGGATTTTGACGACCTCCTCATGCTCACCGAGGAATTGTTGGAGAACCATCCCGAGGTGCGTCGTGAGGAGCAAGAACGTTTTGATCACGTGCTTGTTGATGAGTACCAGGATACAAATGACCTTCAGTACCGGATTATCCGGGCGCTCGCGGAACAGCACGAAAACATCTGCGTGGTGGGAGATGACGACCAGGCAATCTACGGGTTCCGTGGCAGCGACGTCAGCCATATTCTGAATTTTGCCAGCGACTGGCCCAACGTCCTGGTGATTCGGCTGGAAGATAATTACCGATCGACTGCCGCGATCGTGAAGGTCGCCAATTCGCTGATCTCGCATAATCCGGAAAGACACGCGAAAAGTCTTCGCGCTGCCAGGCCGGGGGGATTAAAGCCTCGCATTGAACAACACCGTGACGAGGTCAATGAAGCCCATTGGGTGGTTACGGATATCGCAAGAATGCTGTCACGACCTGACATCGAGCCCGGAGACATTGCCGTCCTTTTCCGTACTCATGAGCAGCCGCGGTTGTTTGAAACGGAATTCCGAAAAGCGAAGATCCCTTATATCCTGATTGGCAGCCGGTCCTTTTTTGATCGCCGTGAGGTGCGGGATGTTCTCTCCTATCTCAAGCTTGTCGATAGTGGCGGTGACGAAATCTCCCTCCGCCGGATTATCAACACGCCGCCGCGCGGCATCGGGATACGGGCAGTAGATCAACTTCTGAAGAACGCAACGGACCGCGGCATAACACTCTGGAAGCTCATGAACAGTGATGGTGGCCTTGATGGCCTTCCACGCGCATCACGGAAATCATGTGAACAATTTATCCGACTGATCGGGGAGTTTCGCCAGGCGTCGAACCACCTCGGTCCCCTTTCGCTTGTGAACAAGATTATCCAGGACATCGGTTACCGGCAGGAGGTAGACCGATACAGCGAGACAACGGAGGAGGGCGAATCGAGATGGGATACTGTTGAAGAATTCGTGAATGCCGTGGGGCTTTACGAACAGACGACAGGGGATCCAAAACTACACGGTTTTATCGAGGAAATCGTGCTTGGTGAAAGTGAAACGGATCGCGAAAAGGAACAGCAGTTGAAGAGGAACGCGGTTGTATTGATGACATTGCATGCTGCCAAGGGATTGGAATACCCTCATGTCTACATGGTTGGCATGGAAGAGGGAATTCTTCCACATCACCGGAGCCTCAAGGAATCAGATGACGTCTCGGAAGAACGGCGCCTGGCCTATGTTGGGGTAACGCGGGGGGAAGAGACACTCACGTTATCAATGGCCTTGAGTAGGCTCAAATGGGGCCGGTCGTATGAGTCGCAGCCAAGTCGTTTTCTGTTCGAAATGATCGGGACGGAAGAAAAGCTGGGGCCGGAGAAGAAGAGAAACGATCCTGACACTTAAATCGCGGACAAATCAGAATACATCGTGTCCTGCTGACCGGTTAGAATGTCCGAAAGACGGTGTGTGCCCGATTTTATCCAGGGTGGCCCATGAGTTACCAGATCACGCGTGTCCGCTTTCTAGTCCGTGAAACGGCGCCTGCCCGGCTTCCCTCTGCCCTTGGGAGAAAGGCGCTGGAGGGAAATGCAAGAGAGTATGTTCGCAGCCCCCTGTGCCACGTTCACCTGGTTCTTAGTGACTCGGAAGGCAACGAGACATTTGGCTGTTCGGCGGACCGCTTGAGTGTCCGCTGGCTGGACAAGCGGGGAGGTCGGAGCAAATCACAGAAATTGAATGAACTTGTGGCTCTGATTGAGCATGCCGGCGATATTTACAGGGAGTCGGGGCGCTTTGGGACCCCTTTTGACAAATGGAGGAAATCGCATGACCAGATCATGCGGGCAGGTGACGCGGGAAAGCAGGAACGCCTTACCTCGACTTTCGTCTCATCACTCCTTGAGCGCGCCCTGAGCGACGCGGCATGCCGATTGCAAGGTATTGGCATCCACCAGGCCCTTCAACGCAACATTCTTGGAATCGACCTGGAGCGAATAGATGCAGGCCTCACTGGGGCGGATGTTCCCTCGCTTTTCCGAGGTGATCCAAGGACGCGAATCGAAGTCCGCCATACCGTGGGATCGTTCGACCCCCTTACCCGGGAGGATCTCGCCAGCGACGTGGTGATTGACGATGAATTGCCTGTCACGCTGGACGAGTGCATTGATGTTTATGGATTGCGGTGCTTCAAGATAAAAATTACCGGAGACCCGGATCATGACCTGAGACGCCTCGATCGAATTTGGGAGATCGTTCCCAGGGACAAAGAACCAATCATCACACTGGATGCAAACGAGGCATATGAGGACCTGGAGGCCTTTGAGGGAATGGTCAATCGCCTTGAAAAATCCAACCTCGCCCTTTTTCAACACATCTCCTTCATCGAACAACCGCTACCACGGCGAATCGCGTTGAGTGAAGGCGCAGGAGAATACATTAGGCGGGTCGCCAAGAAGAAACCGATCATCATTGATGAGTCAGACGACAGCCTGGACGCCTTCTCGCGGGCGTTAGCGATTGGATATACAGGAACGTCGCACAAGAACTGCAAGGGGGTCTACAAGTCAGTTGCACGCCTGGCGCAACTGCAGAGATTAGCCGAGATGGGGCTTCAAACGGCCTTTAGCGGAGAGGATCTTCAAAATCTCCCTATTGTCCCACTGCACCAGGATCTTGCGATGGTCGGGTGTCTGCGGCTCCGGCATTGCGAAAGGAATGGACACCATTACAACCGCGGTTTATCCATGCTCTCCGCTCCGGACAAACGTAGTGTTGCACGCCATCATGGGGATCTCTATGTTCGCCATCGGGGTGAGTGGTATTTGCGAATCGTCGGAGGAACGGTAGAGACGGGCAGTCTGCATGGCATTGGATTTGGTGTTCGGGATGAACCAGACTGGAAGTCGATGATCCCACTGAGGGATTGGGTACAACAGCGATATCCGGAGTGACGAGAACAAACCAGGAGGGATGTGACGATGCAAGATGGCGTGATCCGGGTATTTTCGCCCGAGGATCTACCGAAACTTCAACAGATCACGATGGATGCGTTTGAACCAGTCTCGATCGATCGTAACATCGAACGCAAATATGGTGTGATCAATGGGGTGGATTGGAAGACTCGAAAGGCAGATCACATACGCCTTGATGCCGAAAGGGAGGCAGAGGGTATTTTTGTGCTGGAATGGGAGGGCCTGATCGTTGGCTACATTACGTGCTGGTGTAACCGCCTGGCTGGCATCGGAAACATTCCAAATCTCGCGGTGGATGGAGATTACCGCGGGCGAGGCCTTGGCCGTCGTTTGATAAAACACGCCATTGAATATTTTCGGCAGCAGGGAATGACCCACATTCGGATAGAGACCCTGGACCAGAATCCGGTGGGGAAATCTCTTTATCCGTCGCTGGGATTCGAGGAAATCGCCCGCCAGGTTCACTACTGCATGGAATTATCTTTGGGAGTTGACGGCGCCGCCCCGTCGACGTAGGGGGGAAGAACCAGGTCAATGGGTGTTGGGTTAAAGTACACCGCACAATGTTCCACCCTGCCGTCAAAATGGATTGAGCGGTCGGCGCTGGGAAGTCGCTGGAGGCCTGCGAAAAAACCCCCCAGTTGGCGATCTACCCGGCCATGGCGAGAGGTAACAAACAGGTAATCGGCTGAGCGAGAAACTCCAGAAGAACCGCCACGAAAATAATGCCGGTATGAAATAATGCTTGAATCCACAATCTTGAATTTGGGCAGCAAATAGCCAGGGGTTCCGGCGGCGTAGACATAAACCACGGGCCGGCCGGTCGACGAATCCTGCTGCGACCAGTGGTCACGGATGCACGTGGCCTGCTCTCCAAGCAACCTGGTGAAATCTTCGTATTCACCAACGTTCACCGCACGATATTCACCAACCACTCCGATATTCAAACTTGTTGATAATAGGGAAAAAAGAAGGATGCCGTGAAAGGCCAGGATGGAGAGGGTGGCGGTGGCAAATGGACGGCCAAACGGAGATTCCGCGGTAGAAGGCAGGTCGCGCCAAAGATCAAGTGCCAGGAACAGGAGGATCGGGAGAAAGGGAATAAGGAATCGGTAGGAGAACATCATGTGCGTCGTGACCATTCCAGTGGCATAGAGAAGGCTCAGGAGAATGCCCACAAGGATACCGCTGTGCCGGCGACCCCAGGCAAAGGCGACATCTTTTCGGGTTGGTACTGGTTGGAGGCGGAGCCTGAGAAGAAGGACAAAAAGCACGATAGGCATTCCACTTAGAATGAGAAATTGGAGGATATAGAGAGAGTTGATAGCCACCCCGTACCAGGAAAACAGTAACCCCTTGCTGTAATAGGAGGTCGGGAAAATATCGTGATAGTAGAAGAGGCTAAAGGTCATCCACGATCCGGCTAAGAGTGCCGCCGGAAAAAGTAACCCGATGAAGCCGATAGGGGTGAGGCCCCGGTGGTGATACAGTCGAAATGCCGAGTGAACCAGGACCGGACCGACAAGGAGGATGCTGTCAAAACGGGTTAGGAAACAGCACCCGACGGTAATCGAGAGGAACAGGCCGTTCCACCCCGAAGGATCATCTCGAAAACGGTCGAACTGCGCATAGAGTATTACCAGCAGTGCGAGAAGATACGTTGTTTCCAGTCCGCCGACTGTCCAGAACAGGACCAGGGGTGACGAAACGACAATGCCGACCACGAGCGACGAACGAAAAGGGCCATAATTCAATCGAAGGCAGGCCCATCCGAGGCTTCCCGCCAGTGCCAGGATGGCGAGCAGTTTGTTACTGACAATAAGGGAACACGGAGCGAGAGTTAACAGGGCACAGATAAATGCGTGCAGGGGTGAGGTGAGCGCGGAAATGAATTCGTTGGCGTTATAAGTGAGCCCGTTTCCGAAGGCAAGATTCTCGGCGTATCGATAAACGATGAACGAATCATCGGCCGTGAACCCCCAGAGGGAAAGAATCACCAGCATGATCCAGAACGAATAGATCGATAAAGAAAGGACGACGGTCCCGGCCGGTGCACGCGAAGACGCGTCTTTCGTATCCCTTGTTTTCACACAGCTTCAATTCTCATCAATAAGAGGAGTACCCGGTGGCACCTGCTCCCTGAGATGGATGAAGGATTTGCCAAGCCGCCCGCCATAATTGCCGGCGGAAATCCGCAACAACCCTGGCACCCCAAGACTTGCCTTGATGGCGGCCCTGGTTGCGTTGGCGACGGCATCCAGGCTACGACCATTTACGATGATTTCCATGATCGACTCGACTCCCGCAGGAACCCGGGATTCATCCCCCAGGGACTCCCTGAGCGTCGGGCAGAATTCCGCGAAGGTACTGGCAAAAAGAAATGAGTACTTGCTCCCGGCCTTGGAGCCGCTCGCGGCCACACCACCCGGAAAGGTGGTTATCGTTCCGGGAACCGATGCAACTGCTGCGGCGGCCAATTCGGCCGCCTCGATGGCGGCGTCTGTGGATACTCCCATGAACCAGAGATTTCCGCCCATGATCCCGCTGCTGTATCCAAAACGCCGACTAACGGTGAATTCACCGCCCAGCGTGGGGATAATCCATACCGGCTCGTCGAAACGACGGTCACGGAACTGATGGCCGTCACCGAAGAATGAAATCTTCTTTCCGAGTTTGAAATAGTTCTCCTGGTTCGTGTCACCAAAACAGGCGGTGGTTGGGCAGGTGAGGACATTCTGGCAGATGCGTGAAAGTAATGCTTTTTCTAGTGCCTCCTCACGGTCCTTTCGAAAACGTGGGACGTGAAATTGTAGGATTGCACCAGGCCGACCGTCTGGCGAATCCAATCCGCTCGATGAGCCAGGCCCGATGTACTGATCGATTCCCGCCTCACAGTCACACATGATGGTGCTGGAAGCGTGACCGCAACAGGCCGCCACAGCATGATCCAGCCATTTCCGATCACGAGCGGTAATCGTAACCTCGGCACAAAGGCTCCGGAACGCCTCGGCATACGTATCCACGACCGGCGTTACGCTGGTTGCCGTTGCCTGCGACATCAAGTCCTCCTTCGGAATGGGCGGAAATGAAAGAGTGCCAGGGAACAAGGGCGGGTTACTGTGAGCGACCGCGGCCCACGTAGATGTCGCTTTGGGTGACCACCTTGTCCATGAAGACATCGTGCTTCTTGACAGGAATCTCTGGGAAGATCTGGCAATCAAAAGCGATCGCGATGAGCGGGGTATCCACTCTCGCATGCTGGAGGAGTTTATCGTAATACCCGTTACCGTGTCCGGTTCGTCCGCCCTGGG
>JAPYUD010000600.1:0-2201 GCA_029936215.1 Pirellulaceae bacterium
ACCCGGCACGGTGCCGGCAACACATGTGCTCAATCGAGGGGAACCGGGCAAACGGCTGGACGAGGTCCAGCCGACGTTCCCTGGCATGCTGACGACGACCACGATCCCCACGATCAAACCTGTTTCCCTCGGCGAGGGCGAATCTCCTGGTCGCCGCAGGGCACTGGCCGACTGGATCGCCTCTGCTGAAAACCCACTTACCGCCCGTGTTTTCGTGAACCGGCTCTGGCATTACCACCTGGGCCATGGCATTGTTGCCACGCCAAATGACTTTGGAGCGATGGGAGCGGCAGCCTCGCACCCGCAACTGCTGGACTACCTAACAGCCGAGCTGATCGATTCAGGCTGGAGTATCAAGCACCTGCACCGGCTGATCCTGCTCTCGGCAACTTACCGGCAGCAAAGCGAGCTGCGCGAAAATGCCTCCCGGATTGACCCGGAAAACAAGTATCTCTGGCGAGCTCACCGCAGGCGGATGGATGCCGAGGTGATCCGGGATACCGTGCTCCAGGTTTCCGGACAGCTTGACCTCGAGGCCGGGGGCCCGGCGGTCCGCCTGCCCCTGCACCCGGAGATTGCCCGGCTGCAGTACAAGGGAACCTGGTATCCCCACCCCGATCCTTCCCAGCACATGCGGCGGAGCATCTATGTTTTCGTCAAGCGGAACAACCGGCCACCGCTGCTGGAGAACTTTGACAGCCCTTCTACACTGGCTTCCTGTGGAGAACGGTCAACCAGCACGCATGCCGGACAGGCACTCTCGATGATGAACAGTGCCTTCCTGCAGAAGCAGTCGCTGCTGCTGGCCCGCCGCCTGGGTGAGGGGCAAAAGAGGGACGAGTCAATCCGCGAGATCTACCGGCTGGCCCTCTCACGCTCGCCCACGAGGCAGGAGCTTCGCCTGGGCCTGCAGTACCTGGCCGAGCAAGAGCGGCTGATCGCCGAGGACCACCGGCAGTACGTGCCCGGTGAGGACCACGCCCTTCTGGCACTGGCCGAGTACTGCCAGGTGATCCTCAACCTGGACGAGTTTCTCTACGTCGAGTAACGACAGCCGCCCTGGCCCCCTCAGGCTTGCTGCCGCCAGTACCTGTGAATCACGTCCTCAAGAACCCAAAGTGGCCGATCATAAATATCGGCAACAATGAAACTGGCCCCGGTTACATCCAGCCGGAGACCACGCATGGCATTGCGTGAGGATGTCAGTTGAAAGCTCTGGGAGCCCTTTCCGAGTTGCACGCTGGTGATCTCTTCCCATGTCACTTCTCCTTTCAGGTCCCCCTGGTGAAGACCAATCCCGGCAGGACCAATAACAATGCTTGAATTCTCCCAGTCCTTGAATGGCTGCCGACTGGTGCGACCTGAAACCCAGACAAGCAACACCAGGGGCAGGCTAACCAGGATCAACATCGCGCCAATCCCGATTAGTGGGCTCGGCTCCTGGAACAAGTCTCCTCCCAGCGTACCAAGCAGCAGAACGGTAATCCCCATGCAGAGAAACCAGCCAAGAACGGCACGTACTGCCCGGCGCAGGATTGTCCGGCGCGAGCTGACACTGGCGCAAAACGTCCAGACCAGGTCGGTGTCAAACTTCTCCTGTTGCCGCTGCAGGTAAGACTCGAGCGTGCCGGTCACACGACTGGAACCGGAACTCGAGAAGTGCTGGGTAAGACGGGCGTAAAGATCCTCGAAACCGGGAGGGCTGGAAGGGATCTCGAATGCCCCCCGCTCGTGAACGACAAGGATCGCCCCACTGCCGAGTGGGTCACCGGGTCGTGGGCTTCGAGAGCCGACCGTGACCGCCTGGATCGAACTGTAGGGGACTTCCTCGTCTGTCTCCAGGTTCACCACTGCCGTATCGCTCAACTCGAGGCGGATCCCGGGAGCCCGTGCCAGCAGCAGGACAAGTGCCAGCGACAGCGGCATTCCCCCGGCCAGCACGAGCGTGCTGACAGGTTCCCTGGCAAAAGCGAGCAGCCCAACCAGCGTAATGCCAAGCAGACCACAAACCAGGCTGCCGACTGAAAAACGGCGTCCAACATCGATACGATCGTTCATGCCTGTAATTGTAGTGCCAGGATGACGCCGTTGTGAATGAAGTGGACCAGCATTGGGACAATTAAGCTCCCCGTCCAAAGTCTCAGGTACCCCAGGATGATGCCCATGGAAATCAGCATGGGAATACTCAGCGGAACATAAAT
>JAPYUD010000072.1:0-11472 GCA_029936215.1 Pirellulaceae bacterium
GGACCTGGTTTCCAGGCACCAGAGACTGAGCCTCATGGCAGATCCCATTGATCAATGGAATCGCCAGGATCTGCCGGGGATGGTCTACTGGGTCGAGACCTCCACGGGCCGCCGCCGACGTCGGATCACCCTCTCGGCGGCGCCGGTCGATATTGGACCAGTGATGCGAGCGGAGTTATTTGACAAGGTCCGTACCGTGGTCATGACCAGTGCGACCCTCTCGACCGGTGAGGAGCCATCGTTTGATTTTTTCCGTTCCCGGGTTGGATTGACAGTGGCCGAAACGGCTCGCCTGGGCAGTCCCTTTCGCTATCGAGACCAGGTCCAGCTGGTCCTTGTGCAGGGTATGCCGGATCCGGGCAGGGACCGGGATAAACACCTTGCCGCATCGACGGAAATGGTCAAGCGATACGTGGGCCGCAGCGATGGACATGCCTTTGTCCTGATGACCAGCTACGATGCGATGCGGAAGATGGCAGAGGTCCTGGCTCCCTGGCTGGTGGCCCAGGACCTCCAGCTTATCAGTCAGTCGGATGGCACGCCGCGGAAGCGGATGATCGAGCAGTTCAAGGAGAATCCCCGCAGTCTCCTGCTGGGGACGGATAGTTTCTGGTATGGCGTTGATATTCCTGGCGATGCGCTGCAGAACGTGATCATCCCGAAGTTGCCATTCGGGGTACCGGATCAACCGCTCCTGGAAGCACGGCTGGCAAACATCAGCGCTGCGGGTGGTAACCCCTTCATGGACTACCAGCTTCCAGAGGCGGTACTCAAGTTCCGCCAGGGATTTGGCCGGCTTATTCGCTCCCAGAACGACTATGGAATGGTCGTGGTGCTAGATCCCCGGATTCGTACCAAGCCCTATGGACGGGTC
Source organism: Pirellulaceae bacterium (assembly GCA_029936215.1). Classification (GTDB taxonomy): domain Bacteria; phylum Planctomycetota; class Planctomycetia; order Pirellulales; family Pirellulaceae; genus SAT2750. The sequence continues at coordinate 875 of JAPYUD010000072.1, forward strand.
TTCCTTGACTCCCTGCCGGGTTGTGAGCTGGTCGAGGATCGCTATGACCTCTGACTACTTTCCCTTGCGAGGGAATGGGTGCGTGGCGATCACCCCGTCCTCCGGGCTGCTTGCAGTGGCATAGAGACGGCGAGGAATGCGACCGGCGAGAAAAGCCAGCCGTCCTGCCTCGACCGCCTTGCGCATTGCCATGGCCATGGCCAGCGGATCACGTGCATGGGCAATGGCGGTATTGAGTAACACCCCGTCCACTCCCAGTTCCATGGCGAAGGCGACATCACTGGCTGTTCCCACGCCGGCATCCACGATCACCGGGTAATCGGGATCATCCTGCTTGAGATACTCCAGGCAGATACGAATGTTATTGGGATTGAGGATTCCCTGGCCGGAGCCGATAGGACTGCCGGCGGGCATCACCGCGACTGCCCCTGCCTGCTTGAGCCGCTGGGCCATCACCGGATCGTCGCTGGTATAGCAGAGGACCTGGAATCCGTCGTTGACCAGCAGTTCGGTCGCTTCCAGCGTGGCAACCGGGTCGGGAAGCAGTGTGCGGGTGTCGCCCAGGACTTCCAGCTTGACCCAGTCCGCTCCGGCGTTGCCAAGCGATCGGAGAATCTCGCGACCCAGCCTTGCCACCCGGACCGCATCCTCAGCGCTGTAACAGCCAGCCGTGTTTGGGAGCAGGACAAATCGCTCCGGGTCGATATGGTCAAGCAGGTTCTCTCCATCCCTGTCGTGCAGGCGCTCGCGTCGTACCGCGACGGTCACACAGTCGCTTCCTGAAAGTTTCAGCGACTCACTCATCACCTGCACATCCTGGTAACGGCCCGAGCCAACAATCAAGCGGCTCTCCAGGACAAAGGAACCGATCCGCAACGGGACCTCGCTCGTCACCTGGCTGGATGTTTCAAGCGGTGTTGTCATCGCAATCCTTGCTCAGCCCCCGCCCACGAATGTGACGATTTCCAGGCTGTCGTTGTCTTCCAGTAACCGTGAAGCGTGGTCCTCGTGGGGGAGGATCGCCCGGTTGAGCTCCACCGCCACATGACGGCCATCCAGGTCCAGTTGTTCCAGCAGCTGGACAATGTTACAGGCCCTGGGGACGTCGATCGAGTTTCCGTTAACGACGATATTCACGCCACTCTTTTAACGCGGAAGGAACCTGTCGGATAGTCATGTACTGGATTACTGGTCACGAATCTGCAGGTTCCGTGCCCGACCTTTCTGCAGCACGGCCAGGTTGCCTCCCTGGACCGTACCGGTCGCCTCAGCCTGGCGGTTCCAGGGAACACCATAGACCGCAAAGCTGCCAGTGGTGGAGTCGACCACGTAGACCACGCTTTTGCCAGGCTGCCCGCCTCCGGCACCACGCAGACCTTCCCAGGCCCCGGTGACCATCAGGAAATTGGGTTTCTTGGTTGCGTTGATATCCAGGTCCTGGAACACGTTGGCAACGAAGCGAGCTCCCCAGAGCCCGTTTTTGTAGAGCACCACGCACTGCAGGTCGCCGGTCAGGAAGTCAAGGAAGAAGACCCCCTCGGTATTAGTAGAGATCAACCCGGTTGCAATGGCGAATGTGGATGCACTGTTGGTCGCCGTGGCTTGCAACTGGGCTGGCAGGTGCAGGGGCACCTCGGCATCTGATGCCGAATGGCGGGTCACCACCACGGCACCAATCATCATGCCGATTCCAACAAGCAAGCCGGTTCCCAGTCCGCTCAACCAGATTCCGGGTCTCCTGATTTTCCGCCAGGCACTCATATTTTTTCTCCTGCGTAGTCCCCACCGGACCCTGCCGCCCAGGTCATTTATCCGTGAGGGGGTTATTCCACTCCCATGCTACCGATTTCGGAGCTTACCCGCTAGCAGGATTTGGCATTGTCCCTCCCCCGCAGGACCCCTTACTGGAACCCCTGTCGGGATCTGCTAAAAAGGACGAACCTGTGGTAGCTGTTGCCTGTGAGATGGACACTTGGGTGCCACGGAACGTGTTTTATTGATTCAGGGGAGTATCCAGCCATGGCGACTAACGGGGACCTCAATCGAAAACTGAGAATGGCATTGGTTGGTGGTGGCCAGGGGTCGTTTATTGGTCGTGTTCACTGCACGGCGGCGGTGCTTGATAATCGAGCCGTGCTGGTGGCGGGAGCACTCTCTTCCGACCCCGAACGGGCCAGGGCCTCGGCACCCGATTATGATATCCCCGCTGATCGAGCTTACGGTTCTCATACCGAGCTGATCGAGTCGGAACTGGCCCTGCCGGAAGACGAGCGTGTTGATTTCATTTCGGTCACTACTCCAAACCACACGCACTTCGAGATTGCCCATGCAGCGGTGACAGCCGGTTTCAACGTGATCTGTGACAAGCCGATGACGTTTGACCTGGACCAGGCGGAGCAGCTGGCGGCGGCGGTCGACGAATCCGGCGTGGTTTTCGCTCTCACGCACAACTACACCGGGTACCCGCTGGTGCGGCAGGCCCGGGCGATGATCCTGGCCGGGGAGCTGGGGGAGATCCAGGCGGTCAGGGCCCAGTACATCCAGGGCTGGCTTCGAACACGGCTGGAGGATGATGACCAGAAGCAGGCTGCCTGGCGAACAGATCCCTCCCGGAGTGGTGCCGCTGGATGCTTTGGGGATATTGCCACGCATGCTTTCAACCTGGGTCGTTACATGACTGGCCTGCTCCCGGAATCCATCAGCTGCACTCTCAAGACGTTCGAGTCCGGTCGCCAGCTGGATGATTACGGGACCGCCGTGATCCGCTACGAAAACGGTGGGCTGGGAACCGTGACAGCCTCCCAGATCAGCCATGGCCGGGAAAATGACCTGAGTATCGAGATCGACGGCACGGCGGGGTCGCTTTGCTGGCACCAGGAGAATCCCAACCAGATGATTGTTCGTCGAAACGGCGAACCTCACCAAATCTACACGCGGGATCCCAATGCCCCCTTCATCAACGAATTTGCGTCCGCTTCCTGCCGGTTGCCGAGTGGTCACCCGGAAGGCTTCTTTGAGTGCTTTGCCAATGTCTATCGCTCGGCATTTGACAGCATGGTATTGCGTTCCGCTGGCCAGGAATTCCCCTCCGTGGACACGATCTACCCCAATGTCAACGACGGCGTGGAGGGGATGTATTTTATCCAGCAGTGTGTGGCAAGCAGTGAAGAGGGGGGTGCCTGGCTGCCGGCGAAACACTCGCGGGCACGCGTCTGACCGGGGTCGCCGTTACTCCTTGCTCGCCTGCTGCTTCAACTGCTCACAGTGGCGCAGGAGCTGCTTTTGTAACTCACCCTGGCAGCGGTTGGCCGCCTGGCGGTAGAAAATCCGTGCTACCCCGTTCTTGCCTGCCAGCTCGGCCTGCTGGCCTTCAATAATCAACTCGTACGCCTCGGCCAGTAGTTTTCGATCCTGCTGCTCCAGTTGCTTGCGTATCGCCACCAGGCTGTCTTCACCGCGGTCCGCCGAGCTGGAAAACTGTTGAACTGCCGGTGCCTTCTCCTTTTGCCCGAGCACCAGGTCTGGTTCCGGTTCCTGGGGTTCGCCTGCCCTGGGAGATTCCCTGCTTTCCGGATCCGGGTTGTTCACGCGACGGAGTTTTTCACGCAGCTCTGCAGCACTGTGACGATAGGGAATGACTGGCTGTACCGACCAGCCCTGTCCCACCACCGGGACCCAGCCGGTGACAAAGGGCCGCAAGGAACCGCTGAAAATTGAGCCGCCATAACCATTGGGAACCGTGATGCTGGGAGCCACCATGGTCATGCTTCGCGTGTTTCCCTGCGCCAGAACCATGTTGAAGTTGAAGCGGGAGTTTCCCTTTCGTCCACCGAAACCAAACCGTGCACCGCCGCCGGCCCAGCCGCCAAAAGGTGGAGCGGCACCGTTGGTGCTGTTGAAATCAAAGAACCAGCCGCCGCGGGGACCGAGGTTGCTGTACCCCATGCCAAAACCGATATGCTCGTAAAATCCATCGTGGATGTTTTGAAACGGCGAGGTAATCACCACCTGCTGGGCATGGCTGCTGGCCGGGTATCCGACGCTGACAACCAGAACAAGCAAGAAGAGGCCGACTGGAAAATTCCTGTTCATGATCCTGTTTTTCCTGTTCCCTGGCAGGAAGCACTTTCTGCCTTCCTCCCGTCAACGTGATTCTAGGGAAGCTGGTCGTGAGGGGTCAAATTCAATCGTGTTCCGGAAGGGTCCACCCGTGGACTGAAACATCCAGCTATTTCCATGTGTATAATAGGTGATTGTACAAAAGAGAGGATTTGCAGGGGATGACACCATGAAGATGACCCGACACTGTTTTTCAGCATTGCTGGCCTGGATCCTGGTGTCCTTCATGCCAGGCATATTAAGGGCTGAAAAAACGGCAGCCCAGCTCCTTCCAGCGAGCACGATCTTTTTTGCCGAGATAGAGGATCCGCGGGAACTTGCCGATACCCTGGTTGAGCATCCGGTGGTGGAAAAGCTCCTGGAGCTGGATGCCTACCAGCAATTCCTTGGGAGTCCGGAATTTGAACGATTCAAGCGGATCCTGGGGTCGGCTGAGGAACAGCTCGATTCGACATGGCCGGAGATTCTCACCGACCTGGCCGAGGGAGGTATTTCCGTGGCCTTCGACCTCAACACCCAGGGCGGAGCGCTGCTGGCAGAAGCCAGGGATGCAGAATCACTGGCGCGCCTGCGTGACACTTTCCTCAAGCTGGCAGCGAACGGCCAGCAGGATGGTATCAAGCAGGGTGAGTACCGGGGAGTGACTGCCTACGAGTTCAACGAGCAGGTGAAATTTGTCACCATCGAGAACTGGTTGATCGTCGTCACCGAGTCAAAACTGGGTGCTGCCATCCTCGATCGCTACCTCGACAGCGAGCAGGATCTCCATGAAACACTCGCGGCAACCGATACCTTCCAGTCCGCTCGCCGCACGCTCAAGGGCACGGAGACGGCCTGGGCCTACCTCGGCCTCCAGCCGATTCGACTTGTGGGTGGCCTTGCTGCATTGTCCACCGCGGCTCGTGAGAACATGCTGGTGGAGTTGCTGATAGGGGGCATTGTGGATGCAGCTGCGAGGGCAGACTACGTGACGGCGATGGTCAGGCTGGATGAGCAGGCACTGGAAGTCTCCATGGCACTCCCCTGTGATGACTCCTCACTGACGGAAGGACGCGAGTATTTCTTTGGTCCCGGCGGGCAGGGCCAGGCACCTCCGATGCTCAAGGTCGATGACACGATCCTCTCACTCAGCACTTACCGGGATGTTGCCCAGATGTGGCTTCGGGCCCCGGACCTGTTCACTGCCGATGTCAACGACGCCCTGGCTGAAGCGGATAGCAATCTCACCACGTTCTTCGCCGGCCGGGATTTTGGCGAGGATATTCTTGGTTCCCTTGAGCCACAACTGCAGCTGGTCGTGGCTCGTCAGCGGTTTGACTCGCAACGGCCGATACCCACGATCAAGTTGCCCTCTTTTGCCGTGGTTGCCCAGATGCGAGATCCGGAAGTGATGACCCCGGAACTGCGGCGAATTGCCATCAGCATGATCGGTTTCTTTAATGTCGTGGGTGCCATGGAGGGACAGCCGCAGATGGATATAGAAATGGAGAAGCTGGGCCAGGCGCAGCTTGTCACCGCTACCTTCCTGCCGGATCCCAACCAGCAACCTTCCCAGGTGAAGATCCAGTACAACTTCTCCCCTACCGCCGTTTTCCATGACCGGCTGTTCATCATTTCCAGTACCCGTTCACTGGGGGAACAGCTGCTTGCTGCCAGTAGGAAGCAGGGCCAGCAGGACGATGCGAACCTGGCCATGCGACTTTCTTTTCCTGCCCTGGAAAAGACCCTTGCTGACAATCGTCAGCAGTTGATTGTGCAGAATGTCCTCGAGGACGGGGCAACGCAGGAGGAAGCTGCCCAATCGGTCGACGTCCTGTTGAGCCTGTTTGAGCTGGTGCAGTCACTTGACCTGGACCTGGCACGCCAGGACGGGCACATCCAGTTACGAGCAATCCTCTCCTACGAGTGACCCACCGGTAATCGCCAATGGACATCATGCAGGTTGATCCGGAATGGGGCTGGGCACCTTATCGGCCCTCGCCAGAGACTCCCTGGAATCGCCAGGCTGCTGCCCACCTGTACCGACGAGCGGGGTTTGGGGCGACCGCGGTGGAACTGGATGAGGCGGTTGCCGGAAGCCCAGGCGAACTGGCTCGCCAGCTTGTTTTCGGTCGTCCGGAGCCAGATACCTTTCGCCAGCTCATGCGGGGCATGGTCGATTCGATGATTGCTACAGGGGATGCGTCGCGTCTCGCCGCCGCCTGGCTCTACCGCATGCTCCAGACGCCCGACCAGTTACAGGAGAAAATAACGCTCTTCTGGCACGGCCATTTTGCAACCTCGGCAGAAAAGGTCCAGGACCCGATCATGATGCAGCAGCAGAATGATCTGCTGAGGAACAATGCAACCGGGAGTTTCCAGGAGATGGTACAGTCAATCTCCAGTGACCCCGCGATGCTGATCTACCTGGATTCAGCGAGTAATCGGAAGATACACCCCAACGAGAATTTTTCCCGTGAGCTGATGGAACTCTTTTGCCTGGGGGAGGGTCATTACAGCGAAGAGGATATCCGGGAACTTGCTCGCTGCTTCACGGGCTGGGAAGTCAAGAACCGCCGCTTCCGGTTTAACCGCTACCAGCACGACTTCGGCAGTAAGACGGTGCTGGGCAAGACCGCCAGGTTTACCGGGGAACAGGCAGTCGAGCAGGTGCTTGAGCAACCCTCCGCAGCCCGGTTTATTGCTGCCAGGCTGGTGAACTACCTTCTTTTCGACGAGCCGGTAGTCCCTGCCTTGCTCGTCGAACCGCTGGCAGCGCAGTTGCGAGCCGATGACTTTCAGCTTGGCCCGACGCTGCAGAGAATTCTGTCGAGTAATCTCTTTCACAGCCCTTTTTCCCGACAGCGAAAAATTCGTTCGCCAGTCGAGTTGATGGTCGGCATGTTGCGGACGCTGGAGATGACGGTCAATGTCAACGAGCTTGCCACCGGCATCCAGGAAATTGGACAGGGCCTGTTTTTCCCTCCCAACGTTAATGGCTGGGAGGGTGGCCGCAGCTGGATTAATTCCTCGACACTGCTCGGACGGGCAAACCTCGTTTACCGTGTGCTGGCAGACGAGAAGACTCGTTTTGCTGGCGGTTCCCTGGAAGAATACCTGGCCGGCCACCAGGTAAGCACCCTTGCACAGGCGGTTGACTGGTTTGTTGACCACCTGCTTGCCATCGACCTGGCCCCCGGTCGACGCGAGGAAATCTCGGGGACTATCGATTCCTCCCAGCCGGATTCCTACAGACAACTTCTCCATACGCTTGCCACGTTACCAGAATTCCAGATCTGTTAGAGTGAAGGGCTCCTCGAGAGGGTACTCATATGAAAACAACTCGTCGGACATTCCTCGCCAGGAGCGCGGCTGCCACATCGGTATTCTCCTTCTCCTCTTCCGTCCCCTGCTTTCTTCAGCAGGCAGGCCTCCTGGCGGACGAGACAGGCCAGCAGCGCGTGCTGGTGGTGATCCAGCTAAGTGGCGGGAATGATGGACTCAACACGGTCATTCCCTACAAGCAGACCGAGTACCGCAGCTTGCGGCCGACGCTGGCGATCGGTGCCGACCAGGTGCTGCGAATCGATGATGAGCTGGGCCTGCACCCCAGCCTGGCTGGGTTTCATAAGCTGCTGGAAAACGGCCAGCTGGCAATCGTGCAGGGGACTGGGTATCCGAATCCTAACCGGTCCCATTTCGAATCCATGGATATCTGGCATACCTGCAAGCGGAAGACAGAGCAACGCCGCGAGGGATGGCTGGGACGCTATGCCGGAAGCCAGCGAACGGGTGCAGGTGACATGGGCTCAGCACCTGGCAGCCAGATGCCAGCCATTCACCTGGGGCAGGAAGAGCAGCCCCTGGCACTTGCCTCGGAGCAGGTTCGGGTTCCCTCGATCCACTCGCTGGACCAGTTTCGCCTGCAGGGGAGTACTCCGGAGAGCGTGCGAGCCTCGGTTGAGTCGCTGGTGCGAAAAAAACAGGCAGGAGCCGACGGCCTGCTGGATTTCGTTGCCAGCAGTACCCGCTCGGCACTCGCTGCGAGCAAGCAGGTCGAACAGTCAACCCGAAATCTCAGTAGTGGAACCCCGTACCCGTCGACGCGGCTGGCTGAGAAACTCCATATCGTGGCCAGCCTGCTTGACTCCCCCCTGGAAACCCGTATCTACTATGTCACCATTGACGGGTTTGACACGCATGGCCAGCAGGCCGGCGCCCACGCGTCATTACTCAGACAACTTGATGGAGCGGTTTCCGCGTTTTTTGAAGACATCCAGGCCCGGGGACAATCGAACCGGGTGTTGATGATGTGTTTCAGTGAATTTGGACGGCGGCTCAAGGAGAATGCCAGCAAGGGAACAGACCATGGGGCGGCAGCCCCCATGTTCCTGCTGGGTGACAGTGTCAAGCCGGGGATTCATGGTGCGCTTCCCAGCCTGACCGACCTGGACCAGGGAGACCTGAAGCATCACACGGATTTTCGCCAGGTCTATGCAACCGTGTTGGAAAAATGGATGCAGACTGCCGGCCAGCCACTCCTGGGAGCAGGCTTTCCAGCCCTTCCGTTGTTGCGTGCCTGAACAACATGAACCACACAGGAAACTACTCACTTCAAGAGGAGCTCACGACCATGAGAATTCGCAACCTGCTCATAGCAATTGTCTCTACAACGTTGGTGATCGGTGTTGTCGAGGCAGACAAGAAGGACAAGAAAAATTCAAAGGATGGCTGGGTCACGATCTTTGATGGCAAGTCGTTTTCTGGCTGGAAGGCCAGTGAGAATGCAGATTCCTGGAAGGTTGAGGATGGAGCATTCGTCTGCCATGGCCCTCGCAGCCACCTGTTCTATACCGGTGCCAAGGAACCGTTCGTGAACTTTGAATTCAAGGCCGAGGTGATGACAACCCCCGGAAGTAATGCGGGAATCTACTTTCACACGCGGTATCAGGAGGACGGCTGGCCCAAGTATGGGTTCGAGGCACAGGTCAATATTACCCACGGGGATCCCAAGAAGACCGGTAGCCTGTATGGCATTGTCGACGTGGCAGATCCCCCGGCCAAGGACAACGAATGGTGGACCCAGCACATCATCGTCAAGGGCAAGCAGATTATCATCAAGATCAACGACAAGGTCGTTGTTGATTACACCGAACCGGAGGACGCAAAGCCGACGAGTGATGGCTTTGTGCGGGTACTGAGCAAGGGGACCTTCGCCTTCCAGGCGCATGACCCCAAGAGCAAGGTCTCTTTTCGTAACGTGCAGGTCAAGCGACTGCCGTGAACCGGTGATTTTGTAGGGTGTCGCTGCTTGAGACAGCACGCCTGGTGATTCATAATGAAGGACTGCACGCTGGTTCTTCACCAGCTTCCTATCTACTTACAGGTACACGTCTCATGAAAAACTCGATCACGCGACGACGATTTCTTGCCCTTACGAGTGCGGCTGCTGCCGGGGCTACTTTCCTTGATGTCCCCAGTATCCTTGCTGCGGATGATCCGTACGGGGGTTACCCGATCGGCGTGCAGAGTTACTCGCTGCGTAATTTTAATGCCCTCGAGGCGATCCGCCATATCCAGGGCATGGGACTACACCACGTGGAGTTTTACAGTAAGCACCTGGGGCTGGGGGCGACTGATGAACAGATCGCCGAGCAGAAGGCCATCCTGGAAAAGGCAAAGATATCGATCAGTGCCCACGGGGTTAACGGTTTTTCCAGCAACCACGAAGCAAACAGGAAGGTATTCGAGTTTGCCAGGCGGGCTGGAATCCGCTGTATCACGGCCAATCCCCAACTCGATTCTTTTGACAGCCTTGACAAGCTGTGTGAGGAATTCAAGATCCGCATTGCCATCCATAACCACGGCCCGGATGCCATTTATGACAAGATCTCGGATGTCACGACCGCGGTCAAGGGACACCATCCGCTGGTTGGTGCATGCGTCGATACCGGGCACTTCATTCGCAGCAAGGAAGATCCGGTCAAGGCAGTTCACGAGCTTGGCAAGCGGGTCTTCGCCCTGCACATCAAGGACGAGGAGAAGCAGGAGAAGCGATCACGAAACGTGGTGATCGGCAGTGGTCACCTGGATGTTGTTGGTATTTTCAAGGCACTTGTGGAAATCGGTTTTCCTGCTGATGGGTCGCTCTCGCTTGAGTACGAGGCGAACCCTGAGAATCCCATTGACGACATGAAGCAGTGCCTGGTGGTGGCCAAGGAGGCCATTGCCAAGGTGAAAAAGGGCTGACCTGGATGTGCCGCCCTTTGGATCGTGAGTGAACGTGTCGTGGCCAGCATCTCCATTTACTGGATTGCAGGATCCTCATGCTTGCAAAACGAGTGATTCCCTGCCTGGATGTTGACCAGGGACGGGTTGTCAAGGGTACCAACTTCCTCAACCTCCGTGATGCCGGAGACCCGGTCGAGGGGGCCGCGCGGTACGAGAGAGAGGGAGCGGACGAGCTGGTTTTCCTGGATATTACCGCCAGCCACGAGGGT
>JAPYUD010000601.1:0-2194 GCA_029936215.1 Pirellulaceae bacterium
GATGAAGATCCCCTTCATGGCAGGATCCTCGCTTCCTGTTGCCTGGCGAGAACCACAAGAGATCCTGCCAATCGGGAGCGTGATCGAAGAGGCACTCGTGCTGGGATATGGCGGCCTGGAATCCTATGGTTTCCACATGCTCGAAACACTGCAGTGCATGATGGAACGTCGGCAAGGAGGTGAAACCGGTGTCCGTGGCGTGCAGGCCTTGCAGGGGGAAAGGGCCTGGCAGGCCCAGCAGCAGGGACGCTGGTCCGGAGAACTTTTCAAGGCAGCGGCGGAGGCCAACGGGCAGGTGGTCAGCGAGGACAAGTTACGTGCCTCGATGATGCATGGCAATTCGGCTGTCTACCTGCTCGATTACAGGAATAACATCAAGGCCTCAGCAGTCATGGCCGTCAACCTGGGGGCCCAGTTCTGCCTGGCACTGAAGCTCCAGGGGAGGGACAAGCCATGGGCCAGCTGGTTCCAGCTGGAAGACAAGAAACCGTATGGCCATTTTGCTTACCTGGTCAGGGCAATCGAGGAGATGATCCATACCGGCCAGCCGAGCTACCCGGTAGAACGGACCCTGCTGACCACCGGTATCCTGGACAGGGCCATGCATAGCCTGGCAGCGGATGGGGCAGCCTACCGGACGCCAGAATTGGCCATCCGGTACAGGTCCGTCGAATGGCCTTTTGCCAACCAGGCAGGTGACAACCCCTATCCCTGCCAGTGATGGACCAGCTGGTTCTGCAACGAGCGCATGAAAAAACGGCCGCCCCACCAAGGCAGGGCGGCCGCTTATTTCATTCAATCCTGCTTACTTTTCTTTACGAGTAAAGACGTACAGGATAACGCCCAGGGCTAACATGCCCACGACGCCTTGCTCACCAAGACTACCGATCAGCGTGGTGATTCGCGACACAACATCAGCAGTGCCACCAAGGAACGGGACTTCAGCGCCAAACAGGATTGCGGCAACGATGCTCAGGGCAACGAGAAGAACCGCGATCTCGGTCAAAGCGCGAATCCACTTTTTAGTCGATTCTAGTGATTTTAACATATCCATAATTCAGGTCTCTCCAAATTGGGGAATTACTGTGGAACAAACAACTGTATATGTTTGCCGAGCCACATCCCTATGACCCGTATTAATTACTCTCAAATAGAATCGACCGTTAGTTACCAGGAACTCCAATTCTCTCCACAATACCCGCGTTTTTGGGTGCCTCAAGTTGTATAAATGCCCTAGCTTCCCAAAATAATGCTCGCCGCAGGTCGATTTCATCTGTTCTTGACAGAATCAGCGTAAGTACTTGATGAGTAAAACCACTGTCAAGGCTAGCTATGAGATGCCTCTGGGGCCTGTTTTGGCAAGTTTTTACTGGAAGTCAGCAAGACTGGGGCGGTGCAGGCGAGAAAATCACTTTGCCTGGAAAACAAGCAGATAAGGAACGGCAGAACGCCCTCCCGTGTCCTTGAAATTCGTGAAACCCTTGGCATTGAGCCAGATCACATAGGTTTGCTTCGCCTGGAGCTGTACTGGAAGCACGAATGTCCTTCCGTCCGCTTCAAAGCGAGGTTTCCCGCTGACCTTCGGGAACGACTCGTCGTTCACTTTCACCACCGACCAGCTGGTGGCCCCATCATCTTCTTACTGAAACGGACATGGATCTCCGTGGTGCCAACGTCCGCTCCACTGCTTCCGGCGTGGTTTTTACCACGACCGGAGAGACATTTTCGATCGTGGGAGATTGCGCCTGGAGTTGGCCAGCCACGAGGACAAATGCGATCAGCGAGACACGTAGTTGTCGAGTCATGAATCGCTGGCTCCTGAACGGAATGTTGTATTCCTGTTTCATCATCACTTGTCTGCTCGCTCCCAACTGGCAACTACCAATCAGACAATTCACCCAGACCTAGTTCCTCGAGAAACGCTCTCTCGGCGGCAGACGCCTGGTACTGTCGTCCCTTGCGATCAAACCAGCTTCGGGTAAAGAAGAACATCCCATAGATGTCATTATCGAGTACTTGCAGTACCGTCACATCCGGTGCCACAGCAGCAGCACGTTCCTGGAAAAGCTCGACTTCCTGGGCAATCGTGTAACCAACAATACCGGCGTTGAGAACTTCCAACCCGGGCTCCTGCTGTGCAAGCTGGGCGGAATAAGTATGGGCATTAGGGAGGTGAACTCCGAAGGTGTAGGAG
>JAPYUD010000602.1:0-2191 GCA_029936215.1 Pirellulaceae bacterium
GCATCTGAAAAGACACCCCTGCGTTCATGAATTTCCGCGCGTCCCAGCAGGCAGTTTGACAGGCTCAACAGGACATCCATGTTGTCCGGATCCTGCTTGTTCAATTCGCGCAGTTCGCTGATGGACTGGTCATAAAGTGGCGCAGCCTGCTCGTCGTCTCCCAGCACCGCAAAACAGCGGGCGATCTTGTAGTTGGTCTCTGCCTGTTCATAACCCAGGCTTAAATCATCCTGCCGTGCCAGGAATCCCGTGTAGTAACGCCGTGTCTTTTCCAGCAACTCCCTGCGAAATGCCTCGGTCTCCGGAAACCGTTTCCAGATCTTGTTTTCAGCCACTTCGGTAAAAAAGTCATCCACGGCACCCTTGGCTTCCAGGAAGCTCTTCTCCACGTCCTCCTTGGCTTTGAGTACCTGGAAAAAGGAGATCGTCATGGCAAGAAGTGCAACCAGCACACCGGTGATCGCTGTTCCTGAAAGTGCTGCAATGCGGGGATTCCGCTTGCACCAGCTAACAAATCGTTCTGGCCGTGAGATCGGCCGGGCCTGGATCGGGACTCCATCGACAAAACGCTGGAGCTCATCGGCAAGTGCCTTCGCGGTCGGGTATCGCCGGTCTCGCTCCTTTTGCAGGCACTTCAGGCAGATCGTCTCAAGGTCTACCGGAACTGCCGAGTTGAGCATCCTGGGATTCACCGGTTCAACCTTCAATACCTGTTGCAACGTGTCGTAGGTCGTTGCTGCCCTGAAAGGAGCAACCCCCGTGATTAACTCGTAGAGGATTGCCCCGAGCGAGTAGACGTCGCTACGAACATCAACCTGTTCGGCCCGTGCTGCTGCCTGTTCCGGCGGCATGTAACTCGGCGTACCAACCACGGTTCCTGACATCGTCAACTGGGAAGTGTCATTGACCTGTTTTGCCAGGCCAAAGTCTGTGATCAGCGGCTTATCCTGCTTGTCCAGCAGGATATTCGACGGCTTCAGATCACGGTGCAGAATGCCTGCCTCGTGGGCAAAATCAATTGCCCTGGTAATTGTCTGCATCAGTCCCGCAGCAGCCTCCGGTAACATCGGGCCGGTAGAGACAGCCTCCGAGAGGCTCTCTCCTTCGATGTAGTCCATCGAAAAGAAATGCTGCCCCTCTACTTCACCGATCTCGTAGACCGTCACGATGTTGTCATGCATCAGGTTGGCAGCCGCCTCTGCCTCGACATAAAAGCGTTCCACCTCTGCCGGATCCGCAAACTGTCCGGACCGGATCATCTTGATCGCCACGATCCGGTTGAGTTTCCGCTGGCGGGCCTTGTAAACCACGCCCATTCCCCCATGGGCGATCAGTTCCAGCAGCACATAATCTCCAAAATCACGAGCCTCCGGCTCCACCACCGGTGTCGTGGGAACCGGTACCTTGCTTCCATCTGCAACCAGCGTGGCCTGGATATCATCATCTGAATCCAACGGGAGCACGGCGGTCTCATCCGCTGACGGGCCAGGCTGTAGCGTCTCCACATCGGCTTCCCCAGGATCGCCACCAACGACCAGTTGGGACTCAAACCAGCCGAGGAATTCTTCTGCGGACCCTTCAAATCCAGCCAGTTGCTTTCTCGCGGCCACGATCAGACCCTGGATTCCCTCTGGAGAGAGCGTCTGGTCTCGACCGAAGGACTGTTCAGCCAGTCGGCGGAGCAGTTCATCCGGTTCTGAGCCATTCCCCTCACCAGGTTCATCCCGGGATAAACCCAACAACTGTTCGGTCGTTTCGAGTTGTTCTTTTGTCATTACGGGAACATCCCAGGCATAGGGGTGGGGTCGAATTCATTTTCGAGCAGCCCTCACCAGGAGGATTGCTCTTTTTTGTCCCAAACCGGCCAGTGCTATTCCAACAAACCACCCTGGCGGCTTCATTAGAGATCAGCACCCGCAGAAATTCAACACGACCATGAAATCCAGGCTGGAAAATAGTCTGTCCTAGCCATGGGGATTACGAAGAAATTTCTGGTACGGCAGTCGCACGCCGCCAACAAAGAAGGCATCCACCCGGATGGGTGAAAGCGGTGCGAAATCCTGGGAAGCGAAGGACGTGACCACATCATCCTGGTCGACCCCGTCACCGCTGACACCCAGGCCGCCAAGCAGGGTCGTCGTATTGGGCTGGTAAAGTGGCCCCGCTCCCGGGAAAAAGACCACCCCATTCT
>JAPYUD010000073.1:0-11420 GCA_029936215.1 Pirellulaceae bacterium
AGTCCACAATACTCGCGAGAGATTCCGTGCGGATCCTGCTCCACCTGTTCCATGACGTGCTGCACACCGATGGCGACACCGTCGTGGTTTTCTTCCAGTTGCCTGAGCAGATCAAGTCGCTCGGTCACACCGCTCAGCCGACTCTGGTGGTCCGCCAGTTCTTTCTGCCGCCGTGACAACGAACGCCGTGTTTCAGCAACTTCTACTTCCGCCGCATCGAGCACGTCCGCCTGCTGCTCGAGTTTTCCTGACAGCATCTGTTCTTCTGACACCAGTTCATTGAGCTGCTCATGGCCGTCACGCAACTTATCAGCAATCTGGATAAGTTCCTCACGGATGGTACGGATACGTAGCCGTGTCGGTTCCTCTTCCCCCGTGAGGGCACCCAGCTGGCTATGGAGAGCAGCAGCCTGGCCGGTTTTTTCCAGCAATTTCTCGCGGCACTGGTCCGCTTCGAGCTGAAACTGAACCCCCTTCTGGTCCAGGTCCTCGGAAAACTCACGATGACCAGCAAGGCGATCGGAAATCTGGCGGGCCTCCACTTCCCACTTTTCCAGGTCGGCCACTGTCTCGGTGAGCTGGCCCTGCACGTCAACGGCCCGCGAACCGAGGATCGCTCTTTGCGTTTCCAGCTGCCGGACCTGCTGTTCCACTTCCAGCAGACGTTCTCGTTTCTGTGAGATGGTCGACTCGAACGAGGCAATCTGTTCCCGCGTCGCGGAGCCATCGATCTCGGTCTGCAGGATTGCGTCACTGGCAGCCTGGAAAGCACTCTCGAGCACCTGCAATCGCTCCTCGTCCTGCTTCTGCTGGAGCTGCAGTCCCTGTTTCTCTTTTACCAGCTGTGCGATCTGTTGTTCAATCCCGGCCAGTTGCTCACTATGTCGGTGCCAGTCAGTCCATCCCACCTGGGTACGAAGTTGCTGGAGCCGGTCATTATATTCCCGGTAACGGCGTGCCTTGCCGGCCTGGTTGCGGACACTCCGCAGTCGCCCCTCGACTTCATCCACGATGTCCGAGAGCCGTACCAGGTTCTGGTCCACTCGTTCCAGCCGACGTTCTGCTTCCACCTTCTTCGCCTTGAAGCGGCTAATCCCGGCGGCTTCTTCGAAGATCGCCCGACGGGCCCGGGGCGAAGCCATCAAGAGTTCATCAACTTTCCCTTGCTCGATCAGGCTATAGGCATCCGCCCCCACACCCGTCCCACGAAACAGGTCCCGGATGTCCTTCAAACGGCAGGGCTGCCGGTTGATCAGGTATTCCCCTTCCCCGCTCCGGTAAACCCGGCGGGTCACGACCACTTCCTCTGTCTCTACTGGCAGGATGCCATCGCTGTTATCAAAGATGATCGACGCCTCGGCGGTATTCACATGCCGCCGGATAGAGCTGCCTGAGGATTTAAAGATGACGTCAGCCATCTCCTTCCCTCGCAGGCTCTTGGCACTCTGTTCTCCCAGCACCCACTTGATCGCATCCACGACATTCGACTTGCCGGATCCGTTGGGACCCACCACCACGGTAATTCCCGGTGGGAACTCGAATCGCGTACTATCGGCAAAGCTCTTGAAGCCGATCAATTCCAGTGCCTTGAGCATGTCACTGTCCGCGAGTCGTGAGAGGGTAAAATCCGTTAAAAGCCAAATCCGGTGGTCCTGGCTTTTACCTGGAAACAGCATTCTTTAGACGTGAGAGGAAGCTCTCCTGTTGGCCTTCACTCGATCCGGCTGCCGCTGCAGACGGATCGACCTTTCGTGGTGGCGGGGAAGTATCATGCCCCCACAACAGGCGGTTACTGAACAGGTCTGGTATCGGGTTGACGATCTGGAATGAACTCTCAGAATCCTCTAGCTCCCGACTCCCATCTAGAGGCTGGTCACGGTAATAGCTTCTCCCGGGCCGAGGACGGGCACCCACCAGCACGCGAGCGTTAATTTCCCTGGCCTCGCTGGCAGTATGCAGACACTGGAGCACTTCTCCGTATCCTCCCCCTACCCGCACGATCGCCTTGAGCAGATCCGTAAGCTCGGTGGAACAGGTGGTATAGCGATCTGCCTGGCCAGGCGTGAAACGGCTGACCTGTAACTGTCCGGGCTGTTCCGACCGGATCAGGATCTCCTTGCCAGCGTAAAGAAAACTGGTCGGCCGGATATGGATGTCGGTACCAAAGGCAACGACATCGGGATGTCGAGAGATCGAAAAATGAACCACTGGGGACTTGGTCGTCGGAATCAGGTGGCAGGTAAAGTCGGCCATTCGCTGGCCCTGGACCAAGGGGGCATCCGGGGTCCGTTCACGAAGCGCCCGGAAGGCTCCAAAACGCGTTTCTGCACTGGAGACATCCATCAGGTCGGAAAGGGCATCGAGGGCAGCCACGTGGTCCATGGCGGAAAGGGCTGCCAGGGCATGCCACCGGAATGCGTGGTAGCGGGAGGCAAGCTGGGCAAGGACCGGTGCCGCCGAGGACTCATCCAGATAGGCCAGGGCCTCGGCCGCATAGAAACGTACTTCTGGATCCTCGCTCGCCAGCCCCTTCTCGAGGGTGGCAATCGCGGGGCTGCCAATCGCCTCGAGCTGGATACCTGCCTCGGCAGCCGTTGTCGGTTCCAGCAGCTTGCGGGTGAGCATTTCCATCCGTTTTTTCTGCTCGAGTGGTGTTTCCCAGACCACGATGGCGTTGATCACCTGGATGTACCGGGCCACATTCATCTTGTAGCGAGGATGCAGGGTGAGCTCGACAAAGTTATCCCTCATCGGCCGTGCAACTCCCGTCTGTGCCCCCCGGCCTGCCTGGTAAAAACGCTTGTTGATTGCTGTCCCCACGCGGGCACTTGTTCGAACCGAGCTATGCTCGTTCCTTACAACCAGGCCAAGCGGCCGGTCAATCCTGGACAGCCCACCGCCGAGCACCAGGCCGCTGAGCAGATCGGTCTTGTCCTCACTACCACGGAAAAGTGACTGGATCAGCACCGGCCCTTCGGCCAGGGCAGCGACATGGCCACTGTGCACAGCATGATTGACCAGGGTAACTTCCCTGAGCCGGCTGCGCAGCAACCAGCCCTTGGCGAGGCTTTCAGTACTTGATGCAGATGGAGAAATCACTTCGATGTCAAAGCGGTCGCCCTTCCGCACGCCGGGAGGCAGAAAACCTCGCACTACCACCACCGAGGTGTTGGGCGACGCCATCACGGAGTTTGGGTCCTCCACCCTGTGAGTCTGCATTTCGGCCAGCAGCGTTGAGCGTTGCATACCTGGAGGAGGATCGCTGCCTGTCCCCTCCAGACCTGTGACCAGTGCCACGCTCTCGATCTTGAGGTGATTTGTTCCGATCGGGACTGCCAGGTCTCCCACTGTCACCAGCGACTCCTCGTTCTTCTCCAGCACCTGACCGAGGTCGGGTGTGTCGCTGAGAAAGGGCTTCCAGCAACCCGCCATGGCAAGCACGGCGATACCGAGCGGGAGGATCGCGAGGACACGAACTGACGAGATCCTGGGGCTGTTCTTTTTCATCGGCATCCTGCCATTCCTTCGATTGAGCCTCCCCGGGGACCCAGCGCATCCATGCGATGGGCATATTCCCGGTACGGTCCGGCGGTGCGGCGCGCACCGGGACTGTCTAAAACGGCTGGAAAAGTAACTTTCCCTGCGGAAAAGGTCAAGATCGGTTAGCTGGGAAAGGAGCAAACGTCGGGGAATTCACGTTATCTGATCAAGGGGGATCGTAGCCCCCGGGATTCCAGGGGTGGCAGCGACAGATCCGCCAGAGACCCCGGCAGCTGCCACCAAGGGGACCATATTTCTTCACCGCCCCGATGAAATAACGGCTGCATGACGGCCGGAAGCGACAGTGGGCTCCCAGCAGTGGACTGAGCGTGACCTGGTAAAGACGGACCATGCCAATCAGCATCGCCGAGAGCGCGATAGAGATCATCCGCCAGGGCCAGGAAATCCAGTGCATCCTCGATCACGCTTTCCCGGCCTGCCGAGAATGGGCAGCCCGTTGCTGGTGTTTCCGGAGAGCATCTGCAACCAGCGCCGGAAGTGACTTTCGAATGGCTGGCCCCGACAGCGAGGCACCTCGCCGGGGTCGAACCACCAGGTCCCAGCCCGCGGGGAGCCGGTCCAACTGGCGACGAAATGCTTCTCTCATCCGCCTCTTCCACCGGTTCCGGACGACAGCATTTCCAACCTTGCGAGAAACCACAACGCCCAGGCGGCTATGTTCCAGTCCGTTGGGGCTGGCGATAACCACCAGCACGGAATCTGCTGCGGAAACTCCATCCCGGTAAACACGATCAAAATCCGCCTGTCGACGGATCCGATCGTTCGCGGAAAATACCTCGCCCACCATCACCCGGTGTACCTCTCCCAGCCTGGCAAAAGGCTACTCCCAACGAATTCCATCCCGCGGATTCTCTGGATAGCAACTTTCAAGCTTTTCCAGCATACCATCCTCCAGCCCGCTCACATCCTGGGGAACATGAATCTGGGCCACCGCGTAAAGATGGCCGCTGGAATGCACACCGCGGATACCATGGTCCTTGACACGCAACCGACTTCCACCGGAAGTCCCGGGGGGCACCTTGAGCGTGATCACACCGTAGGGAGTTGGCAGGTCGATCGCGGCACCTCGGATCGCTTCCGCGACGGTCAGGGGCAGGTCTAATTCCAGGTCCAGCCCGCGGCGGCGAAAACAAGGATGCTCGGCAACTCGCATCTTGAGCAGCAGATCACCAGGGGGACCGCCACCGGGAGAAAGTTCTCCTTTCCCGGCCACTCGGATTTTCTTCCCATTTTCAATCCCTGCTGGAACCTTCACGTTAATCCGTTCCGGCGTCTCCGTGTTGCCAGGGACCAGGATCTGCTTGTCTCCACCCAGGACCGCGGTGTGGAAGGAGACTTCGATTTCATCCTGCCGATTGGCGCCCTGCCGTGGCGGTCCCGCATGTTGGGGTCCCGCATGTTGGGATCCGCCAAACTGTCGCAACAGCGTCTCCAAGTCAACTCCACCGGCACCTCCCCCAAAGATCTGCTCCAGGTCCATGCCACCAAACTGCGATGCTCCGGCTCCTTCAAAACTCTCGGAATTCTCACCAAACTGGTCATAACGGTTTTTCTTGTCCGGATCACTCAGCACATCAAATGCACCCTGCACCTTCTGGAAACTCTGCTTGGCACTGACATCGTCCGGATTCACATCTGGATGGTACTTGCGAGCCATTTTCCGGTAAGCCCGGGCAATCTCATCCTGCGAAGCGCCCCTGGAGACACCGAGAATCTGGTAATAGTCGTCACTCATAATCGCCCATATGGAAAGAATGCCACGAGATTCTCACACTACTGGCATTGTAGAAGCGCCCTCCGGATCTCCACAACCTCGCTGCGATCATGTCCCACGTCGGGAGATGCCGATAAAGAGGGAAGGGAAAGCCTGTCAACGGGTACACTGCAGAGCCTGGAGAAGATCCCATGCACAACAGCCACAACCTGTTCGCCCTGACACTGGCAATCTGTCTTTGCACCCTGCCTGGCAGCCAGTCCCTGCTGGCAGTCGCCGGTGGCGTGGTGGAAATCCGTGTCACTGACAAGGACTCCGGCCAGCCAGTCGCTGTCCGCATGCACCTGAAGAACCAGCAAGGCCGGCCGATCAAGCCCTCCGGACATCCCTCCTGGAATGATCACTTCGTCTTCGATGGCAAGGTGGAACTCAAACTCGCTCCAGGGAATTACACCTTCGAGATGGAACGGGGTACCGAGTACCGGGTGCGGAGTGGAAATTTCACGATCCAGCCCAATGCCTCGGATAATGAGCTGGTCACCATGCACCGCTTCGTGGACATGAAAAAAGAAGGCTGGTGGGCGGGAGACCTGCATATCCACCGGCCGATGAAGGACATTCGCCTGCTTATGCTTGCCGAGGATCTGCACGTGGCGCCGGTGATTACCTGGTGGAACAAGCGAAACCTCTGGGCTGACAGGAAGCTACCCGAGGAGCTCCTGGTCCCGGTCGGCAACCAGCGTTTCTATCACCTGCTGGCAGGCGAAGATGAACGGGGAGGAGGAGCCCTGCTCTATTTCAACATGCCCCGTCCACTGGAGATCACAGCGGCTGAGCGAGAGTATCCCAGCTCGGCCCGATACCTTATCGAGTCACGCAAGTTCGACCGCTGCCATGTCGACATCGAGAAACCCTTCTGGTGGGATATGCCGATGTGGATTGCCAGCGGGATGGTCGATTCGATCGGCCTCTGCAATAACCACATGCAGCGATCCGGCATGCTCGCCAACGAGGCCTGGGGCAAGCCCCGGGACGAGGGACGTTTCCCGGGTGTCCTGGGAAATGGCCTCTGGACCCAGGAGATCTACTACCAGTTGCTCGAAACTGGCCACCGGATCCCTCCCTCCGCCGGAAGTGCCTCGGGGGTGCTGAAAAACCCGGTTGGTTACAACCGGGTCTATGTTCATTGTGGCGAAAAGCTGGATTACAACGCCTGGTTTGAAGGGTTACGCAAGGGACAGGTCGTGGTTACCAACGGGCCATTACTAAGGCCTTATGTCAACGATCAGCTGCCGGGGCATGTCTTTCAATCACCCGCTGGCTCCAGCCTGGCACTCCAACCACGCCTGAACCTCTCGCTCCGTGACAAGGTGGAGTACCTGGAGGTGATCAAGAATGGCAGAGTGGTTCACCAGGTACGGCTGGCCGATTACGCGCAAATGGGTGGACAGCTCCCGGCAGTGGAATTCAAGCAGAGTGGCTGGTTACTGGTCCGTGCCGTGACAACGAACCCCAAGACTTACCGTTTTGCTTCCACCGGTCCCTACTACGTAGAAATCGGGGACTCGCGACGGATCAGCAAGTCCGCGGCCAGCTTTTTTCTCGACTGGGTCAACGAGCGAATCGAGATGCTTCAGCTTGAAGATCCGCTGAAGCGGGAAGAGGTTCTCCAGTACCATCGTGCCGCACGGAATTACTGGCAAAAGGTTGTCGACGGTTCCAACGTCGACTGACCTGCCAGCAGTCTGCTGGTCTCCCTCTCCCCCTGCCGGTATACTCGCGCCGACCTGTCCGCGATGGAGCGGATGCGCCTGGAGATCCTGGAAAGCACTGGTGGATGGACGAATCACCGAGCTGGCTCGACGAGTATCCGTTTAAAAGCCATTACCTGGAGGCAGACGGCTACCGGTACCACTTCCTTGACGAGGGAGAGGGTGACCCGGTACTGATGGTGCATGGAAACCCCACCTGGAGTTTCTACTGGCGTCGTCTCGTACTCGCCCTGAGTCCGCGGCAGCGGGCAATTGCCGTGGATCACCTTGGCTGTGGCCTGAGTGACAAACCGCTGGACTATCCCTACCGGCTGGAGGACCACGTGGCCAACCTGGCTGGCCTGGTCCAGGAGCTCGACCTGCAAAATATCACCCTGGTGGTACACGACTGGGGAGGGCCGATCGGACTCTCTGCCGCCCTGCAACTGCAGGAGCGGATTGGCCGCCTCGTGATTCTCAACACCGGCGCTTTTCCGCCCCCGTCGATTCCCCTGCGAATTCGTTGTTGCCGCATCCCTCTGCTGGGAAATTTTATGGTCAGACGGCTGAACCTCTTTGCCCGCATGGCCCTGAAAATGGCCACTCATCGAAAGCAGCTTTCGAAACCGGCCCGGGACGGGCTGCTCTCACCCTATGACAGTTATGCCAACCGGATTGCTATCGCCCGTTTCATCGAGCAGATCCCCTCGTCCCCTGGTCACCCCAACTGGCAGCTGCTGTGCTCGCTCGAAAAGCAACTCCAGGGCCTCTCGAACATTCCGACACGCATCATCTGGGGTATGAAGGACTGGTGTTTCACACCCGACTGCCTGGATCACCTGATGGAAATCTTTCCCCATGCCGATGTAACCAGGCTGGAGGATGTGGGACACTACGTGATGGAAGAGAATCCCGACAGGGTGATTCAACTCGTGTCAGAATTCCTGCAAACCTGAATCGACCGCAGCAGAGCAAAACCGGAAATGCAAGCGAAGCTGACAGATCGCGGCAGCGAGGAACTCTCGGTCGGCCAGCTGGCGAGCATCGCCTGCCTGCTGGAAGTCGCCGCGCCGAAACCGGGTAACGTCCATCGCTCGGCAGACTTCGAGGACATGACCTTCCAGGATTTCCAGCTGAGTGCCATCGCCGTGGGACCAGCACTGGACCGCGCCGTCAGCGAGGGCGTGGGAGCCGCAATACTCGGCGCCATTGAAGCGACCCGCCAGGTAACATCTGCCAACACCAACCTGGGGCTTGTCCTGCTGCTGGCACCGCTTGCCGCCGTGCCCGCCGGGCAACCACTGCTTGAAGGGATACCCGGTGTCCTGGATGCATTGACCGCCGTGGACGCCAGCCTTGTTTACCGGGCCATCCAGCTCACTCAACCGGGAGGCCTGGGCACGGTCGACCAGATGGATGTGAACGACACGCCGCCAGGGGACCTGCTGGTGGCAATGCATGATGCGCGTGAAAGGGACATGATCGCACGGCAGTACAGCGATCACTACAAGGACCTGCTGGGATACTGTCTCCCCTGGTTGATCGAGGAACTCGCCACGCAGCGGCCAACGGCCGAGAGCATTGTTCGACTTCACCTGCGGATCATGGCCGAGTACCCTGACAGCCTGATCGCCCGCAAGTGCGGTATGGAGATCGCCAGCCAGTCAGCGGTCCTGGCCCGGCAGGTACTGGGATCTGAAGAGGAGACCGAGTTCCACCAGAAGCTGTCGGATCTCGACTTCTGGCTTCGAAGCGATCATCATAAGCGTAACCCGGGAACGACCGCCGACCTGGTAGGGGCCACGCTCTTTGCTGCCCTCCGTGAAGGCCACCTTCGATTGCCCCTGGATGTTCGCGACCTGGTAGGAGCTGTTTGAAAGATGACTGACAAGTACCATGTGCGACTGGAAAAGGAGCAGCTGATCTTCAGCGCCGCTCATTTCATCACTTTCAATGGGGACACCTGTGAACGGCTCCATGGTCACAACTATCGCGTGATGGCAGAAGTGCGTGGCAGCCTCGATGAGAACCACTACGTGATTGACTTTATTGCCCTCCGGGACACGCTCCAGGAAATCACCCGCGAACTGGATCACCACATGCTCCTGCCAACCGAGCATCCGCAGATCAAGGTGGAAGCTGGAGAGAGCGAGGTGGAGGTCCGTTTCCAGGACCGTCGCTGGGTCTTCCCGCTTGATGACTGCATCCTGCTTCCGCTGGCAAACACAACTGCCGAGTTGCTTGCACATCATATCGGCACTCAACTGGTAGAGCGGCTGACAAGGCGAGTGGGCCGCGCACCGGAGCATGTCACGGTCGGGGTCGACGAGAACGAGGGCCAGTGGGGGATCTGCGAACTGGACCTCTCCGCTCAATGAGAGAGGGATGCTGCTACTTTTCCGACCGGTCGGGAGACGCAGCCAGCCTCTGCTGCCAGTCATGCAATCGCTGCAGTGCCTGAAGCGGGGTCAGCTGGTCCAGTTCAAGTTGCCGGATCTCATCCAGGAGCGGGTGATCGGCATACTGGAAAAGCGTCATCTGCAGGGCATCCTTGGACCGCGACGGCATGCTTCTTTCGGACGGTTCCGGATGTTCTGACTCCAGCCGTGAGAGAATCTCCCGTGCCCGGTCATTGACCTGGCGGGGGATTCCCGCCAGCCGGGCAACATGGATCCCGTAACTCTTGTCCGCCGATCCATCGACGATCTTGTGCAGGAAAGCAACCTTGTCATCCCATTCCTTGACCGCCACATTGAGGTTCTTGACGAGTCCCAGCGTTGCTTCCAGGTCGGTCAACTCGTGGTAATGAGTGGCAAAAAAGGTACGGCAGCCGATCTGGTGATGAATATGCTCGATGATTGCCCAGGCCAGTGAAACCCCATCGTAGGTACTAGTTCCACGGCCAATCTCGTCAAGAATAATCAGGCTCTGGGAGGTGGCGGTGTTGAGAATCCGGGCTGTTTCTGTCATCTCCACCATGAAGGTACTCTGACCGCGCGAGAGTTCATCGCTCGCACCGACACGGGCAAAAATGCGGTCTGCAATGCCAATTGTGGCACTGCTCGCCGGCACGAAACTCCCCACCTGGGCCATCAGCGTGATCAGTGCCACCTGTCGGATATAGGTACTCTTGCCCGCCATGTTTGGCCCGGTGATCAGTAACAGCATCTTTCGATCCGGGGATGCCTCGGTATCGTTTGGAACGAAAGTCCCTTCCGGTTCAGTCACATCCAGCACCGGGTGACGGCCATCACGGATATCGAGTACCGGTTCGCTGGTCATCACTGGCCGGCAGTAACCTCGCTGGCAGGAAAGTTCTGCCAGTGCAGCCAGCACGTCAAAGGTGGCAAGCTGGAACGCTGTCTGCTGCAGGCGACTTCCAGCGTCGTGGACAAGCTGTCGAAGTTCAACGAACAGGGAGTGTTCCAGCTCGCGTGCCTGCTCATCCGCTGTCAGGACATCTTCCTCGTATTCCTTCAATTCCGGCGTGATGTAGCGTTCTGCGTTCTTCAGTGTCTGCTTGCGGATATAACTCTCCGGCACCCGGTCGCGATTTGTGTTGGTCACTTCCAGGTAGTACCCGAAGACCCTGTTAAAGCCCACCTTCAGCGTGGAAATGCCCGTCCTCTCGACCTCGCTTGCCTGGTACTCGGCGATCCACTGTTTTCCCCCGGCAACAAGTTCCTGTAATCGATCCAGCTCGGAACTGTAACCGGCACGGATGATACCACCATCGCGAGTATGGAGCGGACAGTCGTCCACCAGCGCCGCCGAGATCTTTTGTTGGAGTTCCGGACAGAGGTCCACCCGCGAGACCAGCTGCTTGAGCAATCCACTGGCAGGTTGTTCAAGTTGCTCCAGCACACCAGGAACCTGCCCGAGCGTGCAACCGATGTGGCTCACATCTCGCGGACTTGCACGGCCAGTAGCGATGCGTGCCAGCAGGCGTTCCAGGTCATAGACCCCGCGAAGTTCCTCCCGCAACCGATCCCGTCCGGCGGTTGCCGCTGCCAGTTCCTCAACGGCGTCATGCCGGGCAACGATGTGGTCCGGAAGCGTGAGCGGATTTGCCAGCCAGTCAGACAACAAGCGAGATCCCATTGCCGTGACCGTCTGGTCCATGACCGACAGCAGGGAACCATCTCGACGGCCGTCCCGCATGGTGCGGGTAATCTCAAGGCTTCGCCAGGTGGCACCATCAATATCAACGGTCTCACCCTGGCAGTAGGATACCAGCGTCTGGAAATGGTCGAGCGAACCTCCCTGTGTTTCCTGCAGGTACTGCAGGACCCCTCCCGCGGCACGAATAGCGGCACGATCTCCATCCTCATCACCAAAACCCATTCCTTCGAGGCTGGATGTACCAAACTGTCCCGCCAGCGTGCGCCTGGCAT
>JAPYUD010000074.1:0-11307 GCA_029936215.1 Pirellulaceae bacterium
TTGTTGGATTGGCCTGGTGGCGTGTGCGCACGTCCCTGGGGCGAGCGTGGAAGAACTCTACCATCCCGGAAAGCTGTTTGACACCTTCCTCGTAGATAAGTCGCCCTTTTTCAGCTGTTGCCAGTTCGGGTTGTCCCATCACGCCGCGGGGCGAGTAGGTGCTGGTCCAGGACGTAAGTGCTCCTGGCCCATGCCCAATCAGGTCTCCCCAGATGTAGGGGTTGCCGTCATTGAGGGTGGAGATGTGGTCATGGATGCGGTCCTTGCGGACTCCGTCCTCGTCCAGGTAGAGGTAAAGGGAGGTCTCCAGTTCACAGGCGTGGGAAAAGCCACCCGGGTAGACACTCTCACGCCAGGAGGGGAGGAACTCGGGGTCGACGGTCAGCAGGTGCCACCAGGCGACCAGGATGCACTCGGCGTCGGTCTCCAGGTTGGTCCGCCGGGCCGCCAGGTCCAGGTTGGGCATGTTTGAGCCGTGGCCATTAAGCAGGATGATCTTCTTGAAGCCGTGGTAGGCAAGCGAACTAGTAATGTCGAGCACCTGCTTGATGAAGGTCTCGTAGTGCGTGTTGATGGTCCCGGGGAAATCCATCACGTGGCCGGTGTAACCGTAGGCCACGATTGGCAGTACCAGTACCTTGTCCGGCAGTGCCTGGCCGGTTCCATCGGCGATCGAGCCAGGGCACATCAGGTCCACGTCCAGCGGAAGGTGGTCGCCGTGCTGCTCCACGGCACCGCAGGGGATGATGCAGATCTTCTCCATCTGGACCGCCTCGTTGATTTCAGGCCAGGTCAGTTTCTGGTAGCGATATTCGGTGGCTGCTCGACTCATCGGCTAGAGTCCTCGAAGAGTTAACGGGCCTACCCTCTGTATGGGGTATGGTGCTGCCATTGTGGACAGGTGGCAGTGGGGACGCAATATTCCCGACAGACAAAACTGGTGATGGGGTACAGCAATCAGGTTCGATGACCCGCTCGCTGTATTTATTCCAACAGCGGATCGAAAATCAACCAGAAATTTACTTTTTCCCCTGTCGGCAATTGCCAGCCAGTTCGGTCCGAAGTTCAAATATGGCACTGCAATCCAGGTAGGTGACGGAAATGGGCATGGGGATGTTACCTGGTGGAGTCGCGGCCGCACGTTATTCAAGCAAAGGAATCGCTTCGAAAGGACGTGCTGCCAACGAGGCCAAACCCCATGATGGCAGATTCATGCGAGCTGGACCTGGACGTTCACACCATCTCGGGCTTCCAGCAGCGGGGCGATGTCGTCCAGGATCTGGCCGAGAGGATTACACGGATTGGCAGCCCGGGGTTCGCTGGCACAGGAAACCGGAGTGGGGCCAAAGAAGATGCAAAAGGCATTTCCCGGTGGCCAGTAGGCCAGTTCACCGACTGCCATCTCATCGCGAGCATCTGTTTCCGTGGCGTGGTCGACTGGAATGGTGAAATAGAACTCATCCCCCCAGCGTTGAGCATGGGCACCAAAAGGCAACTGGGTGATGACTTGTGCCGCGGTGGAAGAATCGTTCAGCTCTGCCGACAGCTCCACGTCGCCCACGGTGATAATGATCTGAGTCGGCATCGATTGTTGTTGGAGAAGGTCAGGAAAGTACTGCCTCGATAGGAGTTCCGTTACTGATCACGGACGGGCGGCCCTGCTGGTCATGGATTTCTGTTTCGGGTGAATGGCCCATCAAGTGAAATATCGTGGCGGCCAGGTCCTGGGGCTCATGGCGACCATCAGTAGGGAAACCGGCAACCCGGTCCGACCCACCATAAACAATCCCTCCCTGGATGCCTGCTCCGGCAAGCGCGATGCTGTAAACGTGACCCCAGTGGTCTCGCCCTCCTCGGGCATTGATCTTCGGGGTGCGTCCAAACTCGCCCATCCAGACCACCAGGGTATCCTCCAGCATGCCCCGTTCCTCAAGATCCTCAAGCAGGCTGGAGTAGGCCATGTCCATCGGCGGCATCAGGTCTTTCTTGAGCCTTTCACTGTTACCCGCGTGTGTGTCCCAGGCGGGAGCGACCGCCTGGTCATGGTCCCACCGGGTCCAGTTCACTTGGACGAGCGAGACGCCTGACTCGACCAGTCGTCGGGCCAGCAGCACGCTCTGGCCAAACCGGTTCCGCCCATACCTTTCGCGGACCTTCTCCGGTTCCTCCTGGATGGCAAATGCACGTCGGGCAGTGGGTGCGGTGAGCATGTTGAAAGCCCGCTGGCGAAGCGATGTCCAGTGGCGAAGTCGATCGCCACGCTGCACCTGCTCCAGGTGATTGTCAAGCTGGCTGAGGAGCGATCCGCGGCTACGCACTCGCAGCGGTGTGACATCGTCCTGCATGGCGAGCGAGGGAACCTTGAAATCATCCGCATTGGGGTCACACGTGATCAACCAGGGGTCGGCGCTGCGACCCAGCCAGCCCGCATCCTGACCAGGCCAGGCAATTCGACCCGTGTTCCAGATGTCCTCCGGCACGACGATCGAGCCGGGCATGCTGGCAGTGTCGCCTCGCAGGTGGCGGATAATGGCAGCCAGGCAGGGGTCGTCGTTGGGAGGGCCATGGGGTGCATTTTCACGGTTCTTCGGTTCATGTGGCCGCCCGGTGAGCATCCAGTAACCGCTGGCCGAGTGGGCATTGTCGTCAGTCGACATGCCCCTCAGGACGGCGACCTTGTCTACCAGTTGGGCTGTCTTGGGCATCAACTCCCCTACCCTCAGGCCGGGTATCGACGAGGGGATCGATTTCAGATCTCCGCGCACCTCGTCCGGAGCATCTGGCTTGGGATCCCAGGTCTCGTGCTGTGGAGGCCCCCCCAGAAGGAACAATACGATGCAGGCCTTGGCCTTGCCGAAAGTGGGTGAAGTGGAAGCGGCAGTCACAGGCCTTGGTTGGGCCAAAAGTTGCTCCAGTCCTAATCCAAAAGCACCCAGGCCACCCACCTGGAGCCACTGGCGGCGATCCAGGCCGTCGCAAAGTCGCGTTCGGTGGGAGGAGTGGAAACGGAGCATGGTCATATCCGGGAGGGTTAGTTACTGCTTATTATCGGCAGAGTGGGCATGTTCATCAATCTGTAGTTTCCTCTATCACTTTCCAATGCAAAAGAGGTCCCTTTCTCCCCGGATCAGAAGGCGATTCCCAACGGGCACCGGGGAGGCAATTAGTCGTTGCTGCATGTTGTTTTCCGAAAGTAGCTTGAAGCCGTCGGTGATGCTTGCCACCAGCAGCACCCCATCCTCTCGGGGGGCATAGATCTTGCCGTCGGCAATCACCGGGGAGGCATAGTACTTGGAGCGATGGTTGGGGAAATTCCCCTCCCAGCGAGTTTCTCCGCTGGCCGCGTCGATGCAGAGTACCTGTCCACTATCGCGCAGCACGTAGACATTGGTTCCGTCGGTGGCTGGTGTGGGAACGAAGGACCCCTTGTTCTCCAGCGTCCAGGCGCGGTGGGTGTCGGTGACGTCGCCCTTGCCGCCGAGCTGTATGCCGGCAATGTGTGCACCCCGGCCATACGGCACCACGACCATGTCACCGGCAACCACGAAGGAGGCGACTGCCACCCAGTTGCCTCGGGCGTCGGGGTTGAAGCCGCTACAGGACCAGAGCAGGCTGCCATCGGCTGCGTTGTAAGCGGTCAACCGCTCGGCACCCCAGACGAGCAGGGTCTCACGCTTTCCTTCTCGCAGTACGATCGGAGTGGCATAACTGTGATCTCCCTCGACCGGCGTCTTGTAGTTGCGTTCGATCTTCCAGGCAACCTCGCCCCCCTGTTTTTCGAGCGCCACGACGTAAGAATCCCCACCGTGCATGGCGGCCACGATGACCAGCTTGTCCGAGATCACAGGAGAGGTTCCCAGGTCCCAGTAGAGCTTGTTGTTGCCGTACTTCTGCTGCAGGTTGACCGACCAGTTGAGCCTGCCGTCCATGCCCAGTGCCGCCAGTGTGCCACTCTTGAAATAGCTGAAGACCTGCAATCCGTCAGTCACCGCCGAGGGGTTACTTCCCGATCCATTGCGATGCTTGCCAGTCAGTTCCTTGCCGACGGAGGTTTGCCAGAGTTTCTTGCCCGACCAGTCATAACAGAGGACGCAGTCCTGGCCCTCGGCCGGGCAGGTGAGGAACACCTGGTCACCCCAGACAGTCGGCGTGGAGGTGCCAATGCCCGGTAGCGAGACCTTCCAAAGGACGTTTTCACTGTCACTCCAGCTGGCCAGGTAGCTCCCCTTGCTGCTGCTGCCCGAGTCAGACGGTCCACGCCAGCGAGGCCAGTGTCGCTCGGGAACCCGCTCGGCGGCGGAGAGGGTCAGGATGAAAAGAAGTGTGAAGAGGAGGGAAAGGGTCGATCGCGTCATCAGTGAATTCTCCCAGGTATCCGGCGGGTAGTCCAACGAGATCATTCTAGACGAACCGTGGCGGTTCCAGTAACAATTCGTCCGAGATGCCCCGCATCCGGGAATGGACGAGCCTGCTCCACACCGGCGAGACCTGTTTCAGGCAAGGATCGGCGTGATCACGCTACCGTAGATGTCGGTCAGCCGGAAGTCACGCCCGGCGTAGCGGTAGGTCAGCTTGTCGTGGTCCAACCCCAGAAGGTGAAGGATCGTGGCGTGCAGGTCGTGCAGGTGCACCTTGTTTTCCACCGCGTAATAACCGTAGTCGTCTGTCGCCCCGTAGGTGATACCCGGTTTCACTCCTCCCCCGGCCATCCACATCGTGTAGCCCTGGGGATTGTGGTCACGGCCATCGTTGCCCTGGGCCACTG
Organism: Pirellulaceae bacterium; assembly: GCA_029936215.1. Classification (GTDB taxonomy): domain Bacteria; phylum Planctomycetota; class Planctomycetia; order Pirellulales; family Pirellulaceae; genus SAT2750. The sequence goes on from JAPYUD010000074.1 coordinate 4,766, forward strand.
GCGTGCGGCCAAACTCGCCGCCCCACAGGACCAGGGTATCCTTGAGCATGTCACGTTGTTTCAAGTCCTTCAGCAGCGCGGCAATCGGCTGGTCGACTTCCATCGCGTTGCTGGTATGCCCGGCCTTGAGGTTGCCGTGCTGGTCCCACTTGTAGCTATGCGTGGCCTGCACGAAGCGGACACCCCGCTCGGCAAAGCGGCGGGCCATCAGGCACTGGCGGCCAAAATTCTTGGTCTTGTCGTTATCCAGCCCGTACATCTTTCGCGTCTCGTCGGTTTCGTCGGAGACGTCTTGCAGTTCCGGCGCTGCAATCTGCATGCGGTATGCCAACTCAAATGAGTTGATGCGTGTCTCCAGGGCATTGTCTCGGCCCCGCCGCGCCAGCCCCTGCTCGTTGATGGTGCGAGCCAGGTCCAGTTCCAGTCGCTGCAGGTCCCGGGGGGTTCCCGCGGCGTTCTTGATAAAAGGGATGTTGATCTTGTCGGCCGGGATGCTGGCATTGCCAAGCGGGGTTCCGTGGTAGATCGCTGGCAGGAAGGCAGAGCTGTAGGCATTTACGCCACCATGCGTCAGCGTTGGGCACATCGTCACGAAACCAGGCAGGTCCTGGTTCTCTGAGCCCAGCCCGTAGGTGATCCAGGAACCCATGCTGGGCCGTACGAAAGTGTCACTTCCAGTATGCAGTTCCAGAAGCGCACCGCCGTGTCTCGAGTTCGAGCCGTGCATCGAGTTGATCATGCAGAGGTCATCCGCACAATCGGCCAGGTGCGGAAAAAGGCTGCTCATCCAGATTCCCGAGTCCCCATGCTGTTTGAATGTGAAGGGAGACTTGAGCAGGTTGCCGGTCTTGGCGGAGAAGACGCGAGGCTTGGAAAATGGAAGTGGCTTGCCGTGGTCCCGTTCCAGTAGCGGCTTGTAGTCAAAGGTGTCGACCTGCGAGGGGCCGCCATGCATGAACAGGAAGATTACCCGTTTGGCTCGTGCAGGGAAGTGAGGCTTGCGAGGGGAGAGCGGGCCAGCGGCATCCGCTTCTTCCTGGAGTAGCGAGGCAAGTGCCAGTGATCCGAAGCCGGCGGAACTCAAACGCAGCATGTCTCGCCGTGTAAGGACAGGTGTGAACTGGTTGCAGGCTTTACTCATGGTGGTTTTGTCGGCTAGTCCAGGTAAATGAACTCATTCGAAGCGAGCAGTGCGCGGCAGAGACTCTGCCAGCTCTGCAGTTGCTGGTCCGCTCCCTTTATACCGTTTTCTTCCAATGCGGCGGAGTACTTTTCCAGGTGCGCAAGGCAGCTTGCCAGCTCCTGGAGGTCTGCTGTCCTTCCCAGCACCTGCAGGTAAAGTTGCTGGATCCTCTGTTGAACATCCGCGGTGCCTGGAGCCAGCAGCATCTTGGCCAGTGACTCAGACTGGTCCTTCACGATCTTGCTGTTCATGATGAACAGCGCCTGGGAGGCAATATTGGTTACCTGCCGTTGCCCACTCGGAACACTCGGCTCGGCAAAATCAAAGACCTGGAAGACCGAGTAAAGGGCACTGCGTACGACGGGCAGGTAGAGCGATCGCCTGCGCGTGTCGTAGACGGCAATATCAATATTCGCTGTACTGGTCACGTACGCCCGGTTCTTGGTCGGAAGCAAGCTGCCTCCCATGCGGCGGTCCAGGTTGTCTCCCACCGCCAGCAGGGAATCCCGGATTTCCTCCGCTTCCAGCCGGCGACGGTTCATTCTCCAGATCAGCTTGTTCTCGGGATCCGATTCCGCGTAGCGTTCATTCCAGTCGCTGCTCATCTGGTAAGTCGAGGAGAGCATGATCGCGCGGTGAAGGGATTTGAGTGACCAGTCTTCGTCTTGTAATTTGAGAGCCAGGAAATCAAGCAACGCCGGGTGCGTGGGCCGCTGCCCCAGGCGACCAAAATTATCCGGGGAGCGGACCAGGGCCTGGCCAAAATGCCAGTGCCAGATTCGGTTGGCGATCACCCGGGCAGTAAGGGGGTGGTTACCGGAGGTGAGCCAGCGAGCCAGTTGAAGGCGGCCACTCTGCGTGTCATCGACCGGGGTCTGCGTGCCTGTGGTGAGGACCTGGGGGAACTGGCGAGGTACCAGCTCACCGAGCGTGATATGGTTTCCCCGCAGGTGAATCCGCAGGTCTTCTGGGGCCCCTTCCACAACCGCCATGGCGGAGGGGACATCGGGAATGGCCGCTTCCAGTTCCGTGGCAGTTTGTTCCAGCTTCTTGACAGCCCCTGCCGCCTTGCCATCCAGGACCAGCTTTGAGAGGTCGACACCAGCCAGTGGGCCTTCGGTGTCGTAAAGCAGTCGGCGATAGGACTCCAGGGCGGGATCCGGAAGCACCTCCGGCCCCTCCTGCCGCCGGGCCTCCCACTGCCTGAGGGCCTCGTTGAAAACCTGCTGGTACCGGGCGGCCAGTTCTGTGAGGGATGGAACCGGCCCGGGCTGAAGCAGTAGTTTTTCGGCAGCGGTTGCCTTGTCTGTCAGTTGAACCGGCAGGGAGCCGGCAGCGGCCCGGTGCCAGGTGGCGAGCACGGAGTCCTGCTGTGTGCGAGTCGCTTTCAGTTTCTCCCGCCAGCGAGCAAGGAGTTCGGGGTCGGGTGAAGTGGACTCGCTTTCCCCGGTTGATCCTGGGAGCAGGAGGAAACGATCAAGGTGCGAGATCGGGCCATCCCGGGAGAGCTTGAGCGTGATGGACGTTGTGGCTGCGTGGAAGGATCCCTGGAATTCCCAGGTCTGGGTGTCGGGGTACCAGCTCCCGGTCGTGCTTGCCAGGCCGGCAGGGTTGATCACCACGTCACCAATTGACATCCGGGTTGGCCGGGATTCGGCTGCGGCATACCGGACTAGCAGGTGGTAGGTGCCGGGCCGCGGAAGCGTGATGTCATATTCGAGCCTGTTGGGACCCCCTGGGCCGGCCACGGCGCCAATGCCTGCCCCGTATCCATCCGCCAGGCGACTCACGTTTCCACGCTGGAACGTTTCCGCTTCCATCGTCACTGCCTCACGCAGTCCACCGGCGGCCGAGGTGACATTCTCGGTGCCGGCGTCCTTGCCAAAGGCCTCGAGGGATCCAGCGAGCTGGACCAGGCGAAGCTTGTCCAGGTGGGGGAAGGTGTCGTTGCTCTCCAGGCGAAAAACGTGTGTGCCCGGTTCCAGGGCAACGATGGCCACGTTTTCCCAGAACTGGTGGATCGTGCCAGCCGGATGCTCCGTCACACCGCCTGCAACGGACTCTCGGACCGGGGTGCCATCAATAGCTAGCCGGAGCGGCGAGGGGGTGGTTGCCGCGTATCGCAGTTCAAGCTGGTACAGGCCACCCGCGGAAACCTCGATGTCGTACTCGACGAAACCCGGCTTTTCCTCGCCGCTGGCCAGGACACCGATGCCGGAGCCCAACCCCTCGGTAAGGGTCATGACATTTCCCCGGGGGAATGCCTCTGCCTCGACCGTCTGGTGCTTCAGTCTCTTGAGGTTTTCAGGGTCATTACTGAAGGTCCGACTGGCAGGCAGGATCTGGTCGATGCTTTCCAGTTGCTGGGCTGCAAGAAGGTAGGAACCGACCTGGTGACGGGCATTCTCCAACGCCGTCGCTCCCGCCGCGGCCCGCGACTCTTTAATCTCCTGTTGGACATCCACCAGTTCTGCCTGGAGACGCTCGGTCCTTTGTGTGATCTCGGGCGAGGCGACCGGGCGTTCATGCCACTTGGCGACGACGTTGAAATTATCCATCGTGGTAGTGCTCTTGAAGATCCCCGCCAGGGAGTAGTAATCGGCCGTCGGGATCGGGTCGAACTTGTGATCATGGCATCGGGCGCAGCCGAGGGTGAGGCCGATAAATGCCCGTCCCAGCGTGTCGACCTGTTCATCGATAATGTCCATCTGCATCTTCAGCGGGTCATCTTCAGCAAGCATCTTGGCGCCCAGTGAGAGGAAGCCGGTAGCGGTAATTCGATCCGACAGAGGAGATTCAGTCTCGTCGTCCGGCAGCAGGTCACCAGCCAGTTGCTCACGGACAAACTGGTCATAGGTCTTGTCCTGGTTAAAGGCTTTCACCACGTAATCTCGATACCGGAAGGCATTGGCGTGGGCCAGGTTCTCGTCAAGGCCGTTGGAGTCGGCGTAGCGAGCCACATCCAGCCAGTGGCGTGCCCAGCGTTCGCCGTAGGCAGGTGAAGCGAGAAGGCGGCTAATCAGGCGGGCATAGGCGTCCGCAGCGGTGTCCTCGAGGAACCGGTTGATTTCATCGGGGGTGGGTGGCAGGCCAGTCAGGTCAAACGTGGCACGGCGGATCAATACTCTGCGACTGGCCGCCTCGGCAGGTTTCATCCCTGCCCTTTCCAGGCGGGCGAGGACAAAGTAGTCGATCCCTGTCGAGGTCCAGTGCCGGTTTCGTACGCGCGGCAGATCTGGCAATCGTGGGGGGAGGAAGGACCAGAACTGGCGGTCCTCATTCGTGACCCCTTGAGCAGTCTCCTGTCCCGGTTTGAGAAGGACGGCCGTGGACTCGGCATCCGGCCATGGAATACCCATCTTGATCCAGGCAGTGAGGTCATCAATTTCGAGGGTGGGAAGCTTGAACTTCGGCGGCATGTCGATCTGCACGGCATGGTTTACCGCAAAGATCAAAAGGCTCTTTTCCGGCATCCCGGGAATGGCTGCCGGCCCGTGGATGCCACCCCGGAGGATTCCCGCCCGGGAGTCGATTTGAAACTTGCTCTCGACCTCGTCCACGTCACCGCTATGGCATTCATAACAGCGTTCAACGAGCACGGGACGGATGCGGGTTTCGAAAAATGTCAGCTGCTCTGCTGTCGGCTCCTCGCCGGCCAGGCAGCACGGTAGCAGGAGTACCGCGAACGTCAGTTTGGAGAGGTGCCTGTACACGACGGGTGACCGCTCTGAAAGGTGGGTATGGTGCTGCGAACCGTACCATTATAGTACAAACGAAAGCTTTCTATGTATTGCAATGGGACGTCACGGCAGGCGTTTGATGGCATTAACAGTGCAGTTGTGGTTTCGCTGACAATGTACGGTCGATAAAAGAAGAATTCTCTCGGCGAACCTACACCGGAAGGACCAGTTCGTGGATACGCAAGCGGACGTTTACGCGATTGAATTGATCTGTCAGACCAAGCCGTTCAAAAAACAGAAATGGCAGCTGGAACTCTCCAGCCAGCAGATCGGACTCCGTAACGGTGAGGGGGACTACGTCCTTAAAGAATCGCCAGAGGATGCGGTCGAGCGTTTGGAAATCCCCGGTTTTTCCAGCGAGAACAGTCATCTCGGTGTGAAGCTGGGTGAGATGAAACTTGCTTTTAAAATCGCCACGCAGGATCTTCAGGTTGTTCGCCAGTATGTCGATACCGTGGTCGCAGCGTCGGGTCTGCAGGATATTGAGAAGTTGCGTAAAGTTGCCATCAAGCAGTTAACCTGGGGTGGACTGGGCCTGGTCAGCTGTTCGGTGATCATGCTCTTGATGGCAATGGGTGGGGTGAAAGAGGATGTTTTCAAGTTTTTTTTCATGGGTGCTTTCTGGGGCCTGGTCTTCGTCTGCAAGGGGTTTTCTGGCCTGAAGCGGCATCGGCAACTGGTGGCGATGCGAGAAGAGACGCTCGGTTACTGATCCTGCCCAGGCCATCTCTCTCAGGCAGGTTGCCAGGGAGTGGGCTGTTCGAACCAGTGTTCGGTGTCGGAGTACTCGAGGTACTCGATCACAATGTCCTGCTTAAGAATAAAGGCCACGGTGGCAAAGTCGCCGGGCTCAAAGGGCCCGTAGATGACCTCCTCACCGGCAACTGCCAGTTCCAGGTCGTCCACGCGATAGGCGATATGTGGCATATTCCAGAGTTTCCATTGGGGACTGCCCGCCTGCAGGTCCGGTTTGGTTTTGAATCGCAGGTACTCGATTCGCTGGGGGTGGGTGCGGGGATTGGTGACCCAGCATTCACTCTGGCGGACCCAGAACTCGGTTTCCTGGGGTAGCTCGACCGGGATGCCAATATGATCAAACTGGAATGCAAGAGTCATCAGGGCCCTTTAGGGGCGACGCGAGTTCGTGGGTCCGGTGTTTCTGCCATTATCTTCTCCCAGTCAATGCCGGGATGGACGAGGCCATCGGGATGATCCTTGAACCAGGCTTGCCAATTGACGATCGTGAAAGGGTAGCGATGAAGGGGGATCGTATCCTTCGAGAGCTGGTAAGTCAGGCCGTGAAAACGCAGGGCAAGTTCTCCATTGGTGAGACCATTCTGAGATACCGGTAGTGGCTCGCGGGTGTTGTCTGCGCTCAATACCCGCACGCAACTGGTGAGGTCGCAATAGGCGACCGTGATCGGTTTTCCATGGAAAGCACGGTTGACGATATGGTCCCCGATTCCGGTAAACCGGGTCAGCGGATAGGCGAAATGCTCACCGCCCACCTCGATGGCAATCACCTTTTCATCGTCGGCCAGTTCCATGTCGCGGGCCGGGGTCATTGGAGGAGGAGGCATCGGTTGCATCATGGCGGGAGTGTTGGTGATACCGTGTTC
>JAPYUD010000603.1:0-2168 GCA_029936215.1 Pirellulaceae bacterium
GCATCCATCATAACCACCGTACCATCTACACCCGCGGCTTCCTCGAATGCTCTTTCCAGTGGCGTCAGCGGGACCTGCATTGTCTCGTGATGTTGCCAGAAGAGTTCTGCCAACTCGGTTGCAAACCTCGACGCCTCCTCCTCGCCCTGCTCCAGGACCACCAGGCTGTTGGTCCGCAGGTCAGGGACATCGGTGAAGGGGTTACCGATCATCATCCCGGCGGAGAGTCCCAGGGTTCCGGTCTCGATATTCTGCGCGGCGCGGATGCACTCGCCAAAAAGACCGCTCTCGGTGATCAACTCGTCCCCGCGAACCAGGGCGGGAATTCTGACCCGGGCAGTGACCGGGGAAAGCTGCTCGTTGAGAATCCGCAACAGCAACCTGGCCGAACGCTCCCCGGTGGTTCCCATGTCGACATGGGGATACGTGTGATAAAGGACGATGGCATCGTTGTGCAGCAGCATCCGGTCGGTGAGTATCCCGTGCAGGTCGAGCGAGGTGACAAAGGGAATCTCCTCACCCAGGATCTGCCGTGCCCCAGCCAGCAGGAAACCTTCCGGGTCCTCTTCTCCCTCGGCAGACATCGCCCCGTGAAGGCAGAAATAGGCAGCATCGACGTTCCCGGCTCCCTCCAGGGCGGAGAGAAATTCAGTCGAGAGGGTTTCCCAGTCGCTGGCAGCCAGTGTGCCACCGGAGGTGATCGCCTTGGCTCCCAGGGTGGGGACCAGTTGGACCGAGTCGTCCGCCTCGAAGACGCCAAGTGCGCCACCAATTTCATCGGAAATCTGTCGACGTGAATCGAGCCAGCCCTGGCCGCGCTCGATGCGAAAATCGTCGTAATGACTTGGCAGGGGGTTGAACGAGGAGACCTCCTGCATGCAGGAGGCAATCAGAATACGAGGCATGGCTTATTCCACCGGCAACAGAACGCCGCCCGGTTGTTTAAACATCCGGGAGGACGAAGGGTTTGCGGTATTCCTTGGTTAACAGGGCATTTGCCTCATCGTTGTTCTTGAAGGTCTCGGTCTGCGGATCGAAATCAACTCTGCCTGAAGTGCGATAGGCAATCTCTCCCAGGTGGACCAGCGCACAGCTGTAATGGGCTGTCTGGGGGTTGGCCTTGGTCATCTTGCGAGTCCGGATGGAGCTGAGGAACTCCTTCATGTGCTCGGCATACCCTCGCTCGGTGCGAATGTCCTTCCCCTCGGTGGGACCAGCCACGCCCTTGGGCCCGAGGTAGGTGCTGAAGGCACCTCGCCGCGAGAAGACCATGTATCCCTCTGTCCCGTAAAAGACATTGCCATTGTCAAATCCATGAATCCCGTAGGAGGTGAACGGGTAGTTTTCATAGATCAGCAGTCGACCATCCTCGTACTCGTAGCTGGCAATCATGTTGTCGGGGTACTCGCTGGCGTGGCCATGCAGCATCATCCGATGACCTCGCGCGGTGATCTGTACCGGGACGCTGTCCACTCCCAGTCCCCAGCAGGCCATGTCCAGGTCATGGATGCCGTCATCCCCGATCTCGCCATTCCCGTAATCCTGGAACATCCGCCAGGTCCCGTGCCAGCGATGGCTGTTGAACGGACGACTGGGGGCGGGCCCCAGCCAGCGGTCATAATCCGCCCCGGCCGGAGGGGAGCTATCGGGCAGGGGTTTTGAGACGCTTCGCATCTCGGCGGTCCAGGCCTTGGCTACTTTCACCTCACCAATAAGACCTTCCTTCAGGAGTCGCTCTGCCTTGAGTGTGACAGGGCTGTTGCGCATCTGGCTTCCCTGTTGAACGACACGGCTATATTTCTTCGAGGCCTTGATGATCGCGTGTCCCTCGTTGAAGACATGCGAGATCGGTTTCTCGATATAACAGTCCTTGCCTGCCTGCATCGCCATGATTGCAATCGGTGCGTGCCAGTGATGTGGCGTGGCAATGATTACCGCGTCCACGTTCTTGTCATTGATCACGTCCTCGTAATTGGGCGTTCGCTTTGGAGGGGCTGCCTGGAAACCATCGCTGATCTGTTTTGACATCCGCTCGATCTGGGCCGGATCGACGTCACAGAGCCAGGCAATCTCCACCGCTTCCCCCCGCCTCACCAGGCCCTGTACGTGGTGTGTCATGATGCCACCACAGCCGATGATCCCGATTCCCAGTTTGGCATCTTTTTCCT
>JAPYUD010000075.1:0-11200 GCA_029936215.1 Pirellulaceae bacterium
TATTTCTTTGCCGATGCCCGTACAGGCGACCCGGTGGCCGGCCTGGATGTGGAGTTCTTTGGCTTTCGCCAGGACCGCAAGGAGAACGTCTTTGAGGTCAAGACAAGTACATTCAGGGAGAAAAGCGATGAGCACGGCCAGGTCTTTCCCAATGCCCAGCAGCTGAGCCAGGACTTCCAGTGGCTGGTGGTCGCCCGTAACGACAAGGGTCGGCTGGCCCACCTGGGATTCAGCGGTGTCTGGTCAGGACGTTACCACGATGAGGAGTACAACCTGACCCGCATCTTCTGCATCACTGACCGGCCGGTTTACCGTCCCGAGCAGAAGGTGCAGTTCAAGGCCTGGCTCCGCAAGGCCCAGTACGACAAAGAGAATGTCTCCCAGTTCGCTGGAAAGTCCGTGAATGTCGAGATTTTCAATCCCCGCAACGAGCGGGTTTACCAGCAGCAACTCACGGCAGATGAATATGGTGGCGTGCTGGGGGAACTGGAACTGCCTGGCGACGCCACGCTGGGGATGTACCAGGTGAACTTCAATTCCAGTGGCATCCGTGGAGGGAACAATTTCCGAGTCGAGGAATACAAGAAACCGGAATTCGAGGTCACGATCGATGCTCCCACCGAACCGGTGATGCTCGGGGAAATTGTCAAGGCACGCGTCAACGCCCGTTACTACTTTGGTTCCCCGGTGACCGAGGCGACCGTCAAGATCAAGGTACTGCGGACACATCACGAGCAGAACTGGTTCCCGGTCGCACCCTGGGACTGGTGCTTCGATCCCGGCTACTGGTGGTTCTCTTACGACTATCCCTGGTACCCCGGCTACCAGAACTGGGTCGGCTGCATGCGTCCCTCTCCCTGGTGGTGGCCAATGCAACAGGCTCCCCCCGAGGTGGTGATGGAACTGGAAACCGACATCCTCCCGGACGGAACAGTGGAGGTGGAGATCGACACCGCACTGGCCCAGGCGCTGCATGGGGACTCGGACCACAAGTACGAGATCACGGCGGAAGTTCGAGACCAGTCGCGGCGCACGATTGTTGGCCAGAGCAGCATCCTGGTTGCCCAGCAGCCATTCAAGGTTTTCAGCTGGGTCAATCGTGGTTACTACGAGGTGGGGCAAACGATCGAGGCACATTTCCAGGCCCAGACGCTCGACCGGAAACCGGTCCAGGGCGAGGGTGTCCTGAAGCTGTTGCGAATCAACTACAACCGCCGCTCCGAACCTGTGGAGACAGTTGTCCGCAAGTGGGACATGGAAACCAACGTGGAGGGAGAAGCAGAGCAGCAGATTGCCGCCTCGGAACCTGGTCAGTACCGGCTGTCGCTCGAAGTAACCGATAGCGAGGGACACACCATCGAGGGGGGATATATCTTCACCGTCGTCGGCGAGGGTTTTGATGGCCGCAAGTTTCGCTTTAACGACCTGGAACTGGTTCCCGACAAGCGCGAGTACCAGCCCGGGGAGACGATCAACCTGCAGATCAATACCAACCGAACTGACAGCACCGTGCTGCTTTTCATTCGACCCGCCAACGGTGTCTATCTCAAGCCCAGGGTCGTGAAGATGAACGGCAAAAGCACGATCGAGAAGATCACGATCAGCAAGAAAGATATGCCCAACCTCTTCGTGGAAGCGGTCACCATCAGCAACGGCCAGGTACACCAGCAGGCCAAGGAGATCATTATCCCCCCAGAGAAGCGTGTCCTGAACCTCGAGGTGATCCCCAACGCGGCAGAATACAAGCCGGGTGAGGAAGCCACGGTACGTGTCCAGATGACCGATATCCATGGCGAAAACTTCGTCGGGTCCACCGTGATTTCCATCTATGACAAGTCGGTGGAGTATATCTCCGGTGGCAGCAACGTCCCGGATATCAAGGAGTTCTTCTGGAAGTGGCGGCGACACCACCAGCCCTCCCATCAAACCAACCTCGTGCACCATGAACAGGTCCTGTCTCCCGACGACGAGAAGGCAATGATGCCGATCGGCATTTTTGGTGCGACCGTGGCCGAGGAGATGGACGTTTTGCTGCGAGGCCGAGGTAACCGTGAGGAGTCGACAGCAAAATTCAGAAGTGGCGGAATGGGCGGAGGGTTCGGCGGCGGAGGCATGGGTGGCATGAGGGCCATGGCGGATGGAGCTGTCATGGAAAGCGCAGTCGAGATGATGGATATGGAAGGGGGGATGGGAGGCGCCGCGCCCCAGGCCAGCAGCGCACCTGGCGACGCGACCCTGCCAGGACTCGCAAACGTTACGGTCCGAAAAAACTTTGCCGACACCGCCCTCTGGGTCGGATCGATCACCACTGATGCGACCGGGGTCGCCGAGGTCACTTTCCAGATGCCGGAAAACCTGACCACCTGGAAAATTAATGCCTGGGGGATGGGCCATGGAACTAACGTGGGCGAGGGTCATGCCGAGGTGGTGACCCGCAAGAACGTGATCCTCCGTCTGCAGGCACCCCGCTTCTTTACCCAGAAGGACGAGGTCGTGCTCTCGGCCAACGTGCACAACTACCTGGAAAGTGACAAGGACGTCCGCGTCTCGCTGGAACTTGACGGTGACGAACTGCTCTCACTGGACCCGGTCACGGTGACAGTCCGCGTCCCGGCAAACGGTGAAAGCCGCGTTGACTGGCGCGTCAGGGTCGAGCGGGAGGGGATGGCGAAGATCCGCATGCTGGCACTTACCGACGAGGAATCAGACGCCATGGAGATGTCCTTCCCCTGCCACGTGCACGGGATCCTCAAGACCGAGTCCTGGGCCGGCACGATTCGGCCGGACGGAGAGCAGGCAAGCATCTCGATCAATGTCCCCCAGCAGCGACAGATCGAGCAGTCGATGCTGGAGATTCGTTACTCTCCCAGCCTGGCAGCAGCCATGGTCGACGCCCTGCCCTACCTGGCAGAATATCCCCACGGCTGCACCGAGCAAACGCTTAACCGTTTCCTCCCCTCGGTCATCACCCAGAAGATCCTGCTTGAGATGAACCTCAACCTGGCCCAGATCCAGGAAAAAAGGACCAACCTCAATGCCCAGGAAATCGGGGACGACCGGCAGCGGGCGACCGGGTGGAAACGCTTTGACCGCAATCCCGTCTTTGATGAGGACGAACTGGACCGGATGGTCCGCGAGGGGCTCAAGCGACTGACCAGCATGCAGGTCAGCGACGGGGGCTGGGGCTGGTTTAGCGGTTCGGGTGAACGGAGCTATCCTCACACCACCTGCGTGGTTGTCCACGGTCTGCAAATTGCCCGCCAGAACGATGTTGCCGTCGCACCGGACGTGCTTGACCGTGGCCTGGCCTGGCTGAACAAGTACCAGCAGCAGGAAGTCCAGAAGCTCAAGAATGCTCCGTCCAAGAAGAAACCGTGGAAAAACAAGGCCGGAAACATCGACGCGATGGTTTACATGGTGCTGGTCGATGCCGGTCAGGACAACACCGAGATGCGCGACTTCCTCTACCGGGACCGCATTGAACTTGCCGTTTACAGCAAGGCAATGTTTGCCCTGGCCCTGGAGAAACAGGGTCAGCAGGAAATGCTTGATATGCTGGTGCAGAATATCGAGCAGTTCCTGATCCAGGATGCCGAGAATGAAACGGCCTACCTGAAATTGCCAGAGGGGAATTACTGGTGGTACTGGCACGGCAGCGAGATCGAGGCCAACGCCTATTACCTCAAGCTGCTGGCGCGGGTCAAACCGAAGAGCGTACAGGCATCCCGGCTGGTCAAGTACCTGCTCAATAACCGCAAGCATGCAACCTACTGGAAATCGACCCGCGATACGGCAATCTGTGTCGAGGCCTTCGGGGAATACCTCAAGGCAACCGGTGAGACACGTCCGGACATGGTGGTCGAGGTCTGGCTGGATGGTGAGAAAAAGCAGGAAGTCGCAATCAATCAGGACAACCTGTTCAGCTTTGACAACAAGTTCGTGCTGGCCGGCGAGGAGGTTACCAGCGGCGCTCATGAGGTCGAGCTCAGGCGTCGTGGCGAGGGACCGGTCTACTTCAACACCTACCTGACGAACTTCACTCTCGAGGACCACATCACCGCAGCCGGGCTAGAGGTAAAGGTCAACCGCAAGTATTACAAGCTGGTCCCGGTCGACCGCGAGATCCCGGTCGCCGGCAGCCGCGGCCAGGCAGCCAGTCAGAAGGTCGAGAAATACGAACGGGTCCCGATCGAGAATCTGGGGCTGGTCACCAGCGGCGACCTGGTGGAGATCGAGCTGGAGATCGAGAGCAAGAATGATTACGAGTATGTCATCTTCGAGGACCGCAAGGCGGCCGGGTTCGAGCCGGTGGATGTCCGCAGCGGGTACGACCGTTCAGGGATTCGCGCCTACCGGGAGATGCGAGATGACCGGGTCTGCTTCTTCCTGCGTCAACTACCGCGGGGACGTCACAGCGTCTCTTACCGGGTCCGAGCGGAGATCCCGGGCACTTTCAGTGCCCTGCCAACCGTTGCCCAGGCAATGTATGCCCCGGAGCTGAGGGGGAACTCGGACGAGATCAAGATCCGCATCGCAGACCAGGAGTGATGGATCAGGGAGTGGGAAGCACGCCGCGGACTCGCAGCCAGTCAACGCAGCGATCGGGCCAGGCCGAGGTGCCGGGAATATTGCGGGCCAGCCCGACCCCGTGACGGCCTTTTTCAAAAATGTGCAGCTCGGCAGGAACGCCCGCCCGCTGCAGGGCCAGGTAGAATTGCACGCTGTTCTCCGGCGGGACCCCTTTGTCCTCGCTGGTGTGCCAGAGAAACGTGGGGGGAGTTTTCTCGCTCACCTGCTTTTCGCTTGATAGCGACCTGACCAACTCCTTCTCCGCATCGGCTCCCAGCAGGTTGCGCTGCGAGCCCCTGTGAGTATACGGCTCGTCAAAGGCAATGACCGGGTAACAGAGCACTCCAAAATCCGGGCGAGACGAGTATCGCTCTACCGGATCCTCCGCATCGGCCTTGCCCGCTTCAAAATGGGTCAGCGCCGAGGACGCCAGGTGTCCTCCTGCACTGAAGCCGAGGATCCCGATCCTCTCCGGATCAATGCCCCAGTCCTTGCTGTTGTGACGAGCCAGCCGTACCCCCCGCCGGGCATCCATCAGTGGATGAGGATGGCCATAGCCCTTGCCGCGGTGTCGATAATCCAGGATCAGCCCGGCAGCACCAAGGGAATTGGCCCAGGCAGCAATCTCGTGTCCCTCGTGTCCCATCGCCAGCCCACCATAGCCACCGCCAGGACAGATCACGATCGCCGAGCCATTCGCTTTTTCTTTTTCCGGCAGGTAGACCAGCAACCGCGGCTTGTCCTTGTCAGCATCTCCAAGAGCACCAGGGGCACCATCCGGCCAGAGCAGGTGGACAGACGGTTCGGCAGCAGTCAGTCCGCCCGTGACGAACAGGACAAGGCAAAGCGACAGTAATCGGGTCCAGCTCATATCGTCTATCTCCTACCTTTTGCAAACGAACAGATTAAACGTCGTCCAGCACATTCACCGCGGCAAACTCCCGCCCCTCGAGCATCGCCAGGCTGGCACCCCCACCGGTACTGACGTGGGAGACCTGTTCGGCAAACCCCAGTTGTTCAATTGCTGCGGCACTGTCACCGCCACCGATAATACTGATTGCCTCGCTGTTGGCAATCGCCTCTGCAACCCGGCGGGTTCCCTCATCAAAGGGGGGCATTTCAAAGACACCCATCGGGCCATTCCAGACGACGGTACCGGCCGTGCTGAGAATCTCGGCAAACCGGTCAGCAGTGCGGGGGCCAATATCAAGTCCCTCGAAACCATCCGGGATCTGGCCCGCCTGGACAACCTGCTTGTTACAGTCACCGCTGAAATCATCCCCGCAATGGGTATCGACCGGCAGCACCAGCTTGTCCCCTCCCTCTTTCAGCAGCTGGTTTGCCAGCTCCACCTTGTCCGGTTCCACCAGGCTTGTGCCCAACTGGCCTCCCTGTGCAAGTGAAAAGGTGTAAGCCATCGCCCCACCAATCAGCACCTGATCGCACGTGCCAAGCAGGTTCTGGATCACGGAGATCTTGTCCGAGACCTTGGCTCCTCCCAGGATGGCGATAAAGGGGCGCCGGGGGTTATTGAGTGCATCGCCAAGGTACTGGATCTCGCGGCTTACCAGTGAGCCGACCACCCGGGGCTTCTGGCCCATCGCTTCTGGCACGCCCACCATGGACGCATCCGTTCGATGACAGGTACCAAAAGCATTATTGCAGTAGACATCGGCCATCGCCGCCAGTTGCCGAGCGAATTCCGCGTCCCCTGTCTTTTCGCCAGGATGAAAGCGGAGATTCTCCAGCAGTAGCACCTCACCTGGAACCAGGTTGGAGACCTTCTGCCGGGCATCCTCCCCGACCGTGTCTGTGGCGAGTATCACCGGGGCCTCAATCAGCTCACCCAGCCTGTCGGCGACCGGTGAGAGCGAGTAGCGGGATTCATGTCCCTCCCCGGCGGGACGCCCCAGGTGACTCATCAGGACCAGGCTCCCCCCTCGCTCCAGCACGTTCTGGATCGTGGGAAGTGCCATCTCGATACGGCGATCATCGGTAATCTTGCCGTCGTCATCCAGGGGGACGTTAAAGTCAACTCGCACCAGGACTCGTTTTCCAGCAACATCCACCTGATCGATGGTCTTCTTTGCCATCAGCTCTGCTCGCGTGGAAGGCTGCGAATCCCAAGCTCATCGAGTTGTCCCTTGTCCACGGGCCCGGGAGCACCCGTCATCAGGTCGGTCGCCCGCTGCGTCTTGGGGAAGGCGATACAGTCGCGAATATTATCGAGCCCGGCGAAGAGCATCACCCAGCGATCAACCCCGAGGGCGATCCCCCCATGAGGCGGCGCGCCGTACTGAAGTGCTTCGAGCAGGAAGCCGAAGCGTTCACTGGCCATCTCGGCATCCAGTCCCAAAAGATCAAATACCTGCTGTTGAACAACCGAGTCATGGATCCGGATCGTACCACCACCCGCCTCGGAGCCATTGATGATCAGGTCATAGGCCTGTGCCCGGCAGGCACCTGGATCACTTTCCAGAAGTTCGCTGTCCTGGACACGTGGAGCGGTGAACGGGTGGTGCATCGCCACCCAGGCCTCTGTCTCCTCGTCCCGATCAAACATCGGGAATTCAATGACCCAGGAGAAGTGCATGGTGCCAGGGGAGTAGAGTTCCAGTTCTGCTCCGAGTCTCCGCCGGATCCCTGCCAGTGCCTTGCAGCTAACTTCCCAGCTATCGGCAATGAAGAACAGCTGGTCACCAGGTTCCGCTCCCATTCGCTCGCCAATTCCGGCAAGCACCTCGTCTTCCAGGTTCTTGGCAAAGGGGGCCCAGAGCGAGCCATCCTCTTCCACTCGAAACCAGGCCAGACCCCCGGCGCCAAAGTCCTGCTTGACGTACTCGGTCAGTTCATCAATTCGCTTACGAGAAAACTCGGCGGCGGCACCCTTGGCATTGATACCCCGCAGCCGGCCACCACTGTCCGCAGCCGAGCGAAAAACACGGAACTCGCTCTTGGCCGCCAGGTCGGTACAGTCGATCAGTTCCATGCCAAACCGCAGATCCGGTGCGTCGTGTCCAAATCGCTCCATCGCCTCGTCATAGGTCATGCGGGGAAGTGGCAGTTCCACTTCCAGGTCGAGAAGTTCGTCGGCCAGGCGAGCCACCAGCCCATCGATCATGCCGATCACGTCATCCGAATCGACGAAGGACATTTCCAGGTCGAGCTGCGTGAACTCGGGCTGCCGGTCTGCTCTCAGGTCCTCGTCACGGAAACAACGGGCAACCTGCACATAACGATCGTAGCCGGCCACCATCATGATCTGCTTGTAGAGCTGTGGAGATTGTGGAAGGGCATAGAAATGGTCATGGTGGATGCGACTCGGAACAAGGTAATCGCGGGCACCCTCGGGGGTACTTCGTCCCAGGATCGGCGTCTCGATATCGACAAAATCATTTTCCTCGCAGTAATCCCGCATCCCCTTAACGATCCGGTTTCTCAGGGTCATCACTTTCTGCATGGCAGGTCGGCGGAGATCCAGGAAACGGTATTTCAGTCGCAGGTCCTCACCTGGCAGGTCCTGCTGCGAGGGTGTGAAGGGAGGAGTGAGCGACTTGTTAAGGATTTCCAGCACCGCTCCTCGCAACTCGATTTCACCCGTTGACAACTTGTCATTGACTGTCCCCTCCGGCCGCGGAGCGATACTGCCGGTGACCCGGATCACGTCCTCGCTTCTCAGTTCCCCCGCAGCGGTGACATTCTGCTCCCCGCTCTCGGGACCAAAGACGATCTGTGTCTTACCGTAGCGGTCCCGCAGATCAATAAAAACGGCGCCTCCATGGTCCCGGGTGCTGTCCACCCAGCCACAGAGGGATACCTCATGGCCAACGTTTTCGCCGTTAAGTTCACCGCAGGTATGTGTACGTAACAAGGGGAATAACTTTCAAGTAAAGGAGGAAGTTGGCTATTTTACCTTGGGATCCGGGAAGTGCCTAGGTTCACATGGCCGCTGGCAATGTGTTGTTTAATCCATTTCCAGTAGCCGCCTGGCCATGTCAGCCGGCTGGATATCATCGGACTGGTCGACCTGGTGACATTCCTGGAGGCTCCGAAACCAGGTTTCCTGGCGGCGGGCAAACTGGCGGGTTCGCCGCTTGACCTGCTCGACCGTTTCATCTCGCGGCACCTGTTCACCTAAATAGGCAATTAACTCGCGGTAGCCAACGGCCTGCGATGCGGTGCGGCCAAGCTCGCCGTAACGTTCCAGCAGGCCCCTCACCTCGTCCTCCAGGCCATCGATGAACATCTGGTCAACACGTGCCTCGATCCGCTGGTGCAACCGCTCCCGCGGCCAGCCAAGTGCCATGACCTTGTGGCGGCCTGCCGATTGCTGTTCCTCGAAATGGACCTGGCTGTGGCTGATCGGCTGGCCAGTAATCTTGTAGACTTCGAGGGCACGGATGATCCGGCGGATGTCGTTTCGATGAAGTTTATGGGCCGAAAGCGGATCGACATCGGCCAGCCGCTTGTGCAACACCTCGCTCCCCTGCTGCCCCCCCAGCTGTTCCACTTCCTGGCGTACCTGCTCGCGAAAATCCCAATCCGGAGGTGGCCCCTGGCTGATACCATGCAGCAGTCCCTTGAGGTAAAGTGGCGTCCCGCCGACGAAGAGAACCGCATGACCGGCAGCCTGGATCTGGCTCACGGCCTGGTGCGCCGCCTGCAGGTAGTCTGCCAGGCTAAACTCCTCAGTCGGATCGACCAGGTCCAGCAGGTGATGGGGAATCCGCTGGCGATCTTCCGCGGAAGGCTTGGCGGTGGCAATATTCATGTCCCGGTAAAGGGCCATGGAATCGAGCGAGATGATCTCGGCGCCCAGCAGCCCGGCAAGCTCCACACCGACGCGGGTTTTTCCACTGGCAGTGGGACCTGTCAGGAACCAGCAGGAAGGGCCCAGAGGCGGGATACCATCCGCATAATCCGTCTGATGTGAACCTTCAGTCATCGACAATCGTCTATTCTCGGGGTCCGGAGGGCGAGCCAATTGCCTGTTTCCCAGGGCCTGTCTACGATAAAAACCGTGATCCAAGCGTCGCTTTCACTCCATGTTGTAACGCCCACACGAGACTGTAAAGAGGCTATCGCGGTGACTGATAACAGATCGATCCTGACCCGGCTTGCCGGGATCATCCAGGACCGCAAGCAGAACCCCCCGCCACGGAGTTACACCACCTCGCTGATGCAGGGGGGGGTGGAGAAAATTGGTGAGAAAATCCTGGAAGAAGCGGCCGAGGTGGTGGATGCTGCCCGGCAGCTGGAAAAACAGGAGAACCGTGACAGCGACTCGAGCGCTCACCTGGTGGCAGAAGCTGCGGACCTGACCTACCATCTGCTGGTCATGCTCGGCTACTTTGACCTATCACTCACACCCGTGGAAAACGAACTGGACCGCCGCTTTGGTGTCTCTGGCCTGGACGAAAAAGCTGCACGCGAATGAACTGCCTCGAGGCAGTGAAAGAAAGAACCGATGACAAACCTACGAATTGGTATTCCCAGCAAGGGGCGACTGGCTGACAAGATTAACGACCTGCTTGAACAGGCTGGCTTGAATTTCCGCCGGCAGGATCGCACCCTGTTTGCCCGTGTGCGGGGTATGCCGATCGATATTACCTTCCTGCGAACCGATGACATTCCCCTGCTCTGCGCCCGCGGAGCAATCGACCTGGGGATCACCGGGAGTGACCTGGTGGCCGAGTCGGGAAGCGAATTGATCACCCGCCTGCCACTGGGAATTGGCCGCTGCAGAATGGTGATCTGTGTCCCCGAGGAGAGCTCGATCACGAACGTCGGCGACCTCTCGGGCAAGTCGATCGCAAGCAGTTTTCCCGGGATCACCGAGGATTTCCTGGCTCGCAACGATTGCCAGGCCCAGGTCATCCCGCTTCATGGTTCGGTAGAGATCATGGTCACGCTGGGAGTCGCCGATGCGATTGTCGACCTGACCGAAACCGGCAGCACGCTGGCAGCCAACAAGCTGCGAATCCTGGAAGAGATTGATCGTTATGAATCTGTTGTGATCCAGAACACGGCAGCACGGGAGGCAGAACTGGCGGACCTGGTGATTCGCCGACTGGAGGGAGTCGTGGTCGCACGAGCTTACTCCCTGCTGGAATATAACGTGGATCGCAGCAAGCTGGCCGAGGCGGAACAGATCACCCCCGGCTTCCATTCCCCCACGGTCAACCCGCTCGAGGACCCTGACTGGTGTGCGGTCCGTGTGATGGTCAAGCGAGGGGACGTGACCGAGACGATGGACAAGCTGGAAATCCTGGGGGCCACGGCAATCCTCGAAACCCAGATTCGCAACAGCCGCCTGTAGGCTTCTTCAGGCCAGTTGGCGCAGCCAGTGGCCAGCCACCATCACGCCAACCACGCGGGAAGCGGGGGCACAGATCGCTGCCGCCACTTCCTTGTGAGTGGAAAAATCCGCGGCGATCACCGCCATGTTGGCGCACCTGCCGGCAGTGAGCTGGCCCACCTCGTCGCCAAGCCCCAGTGCCTCCGCCCCGTCCCTGGTCGCCATTGCGAGTATTTGGTCGGGCGATACCTGGGGATGGCATTCGGCAGCTTCCCTGACGTCGGCAAGCAGGTCCAGGTCGGGACTGGAGGCCCTGGAATCGGTCCCCAGCAC
>JAPYUD010000076.1:0-11194 GCA_029936215.1 Pirellulaceae bacterium
AGCGTGGATATTCCCAGGCTGATGGTGGAGGCCAAGGCACAGTACGTGGCGACCAACGGATTACGGCTTTCCGACTCCATGCTCACGCAACTGGATCGCCTGGCACGATGGAGCAACCGGCTCAGACCACTCTACAACTGGGCGATTGGAAACCGGCAGATGCGGTGGCTGATGGAGAAGCTGTTTGGTGTGGCCCAGGGACGCAAGTTGCCCCGTGTCGCCCGTCGCAATTTCCTGCGGATCGCCCAGCGACGACGCCTGCACCGCCCCTTGCGCCATAGTGGACGCAAGGTCGTCTACTTTGTTGACGTCTTCGCCAACTGGTTTGATGTCCCGCTGGCTGAAGCAACCATTGATGTGCTGGAACATAACGGTATCTCCGTCTATGTGCCGGGCAACCAGCTGGGAGCCGGCATGTCAGCGATCAGCGAGGGGGCGATTGATCTTGCCCGCCGGCTAGCAACCCGCAACGTGACCCTCCTGGCTGACGCCATCCGGCAGGGTTACCAGGTCGTCACCACCGAGCCGGCAGCAGCCATGTGCCTGACGCAGGAGTACCCCAACCTGCTGGATTCGGATGACGCCAGGCTGGTTTCTGAAAACACGGTGGATGCCTGTCACTATCTCTGGCAAATGCATGAAAACGGTCAACTGGAACTCGATCTGCAACCCATCGTGACAACCGTGGGATACCACCTCCCCTGTCACCTGCGAGCACTCCCGGTGCCGGCCTCGGGCGAGAGCCTGATCAAGCTCATTCCCGGCCTGGTCGTCAAACGGCTCGACCATGGCTGCTCGGGCATGGCCGGCACGTTTGGACTCAAGAAGAAAAACTACCGTAATAGCCTGCGGGCCGGCTGGGACCTGATCAGTGCGATCAGGAATTCCCCCGTGCAGGTAGGCACAACCGAGTGCAGCGCCTGCAAGCTGCAGATGGAACAGGGGACAACCAAACCGACCCTGCATCCACTTAAATTACTGGCCCTCTCTTACGGGCTGCGGCCGGAAATCCGGGCACTGCTCCATTCCCAGTCGACGGACCTGGTGGTTACATGAAAATTGATGTCAAGATGTTTGCCGCAGCACGGCAGTACACCTCCCAGGCAGTTGTCCAGGTCGAGCTGGACAACCCGGCCTGCGTGGCAAACCTGAAACAGGCACTCCTTGAACAATTCCCTGCCCTTGGGCCACTCGCCAACCACCTGCTGATTGCAGTGGACAATGACTACGCCGAAGATGACTGCCCGCTGGATGAGCAGAGCGAAGTTGCCGTGATCCCACCGGTCAGTGGAGGATAGACGATGATCGAGCTTGTCCAGGATCCAATCGACACTGCCCGGTTACTCGAGAGTGTTGCCTCGCACCAGGCCGGGGCGATCGTTCTGTTCGTGGGAACGACCCGTCAGTTCACCGGTCAACGTGAAACCGACTCGCTCGACTACGAGTGTTACCCGGAGATGGCGATGGCCAAACTGGAGGAACTGGAAACCGAGGCACGCCGGCGTTGGCCAATCGTGGAAATCGCCATCGTCCATCGCCTGGGGCACCTGGAACTGGGGGAAGCGAGCGTGGCGATTGCCGTCAGCAGCCCCCACCGGCAGGATGCCTTCGAGTCCGGCAGCTGGCTTATTGACAAGCTCAAGGAAGTTGTGCCAATCTGGAAGCAGGAGAACTGGGCGGATGGGACCAGCCAGTGGGTCCATCCCGGGGTTGAACCTCCAGAGAAACCATGAAGAACGGGCATCCTGGATGCAGGACATGACAAAACCGCTGATCGATTCATTCGGACGTGTGCATTCGAACATGCGTGTGAGCGTAACGGACCGCTGTAATATTCGCTGCTTTTACTGCATGCCCGATGAGAACGTGCAGTTTAAACCTCGCGAGGATATTCTCAGCTTCGAGGAAATCGAAAGGGTGGTACGCGTCGCCGCCGGGCGCGGCGTCAACAAGCTGCGGCTGACCGGAGGGGAACCACTGGTGCGAGCCGAGTTGCCTCTCCTGGTCAATCGCCTGGCATCGATCGACGGCGTGGAGGATATCGCCCTGACCACTAACGGGATCCTGCTTGCCGAGCAGGCCGAGGCGTTATGCACGGCAGGACTCAAACGGCTGAACATCAGCCTCGACGGTCTGAGTGAAGAGACCTTCGAAAAGATTGCCCGCCGACCCGGGCTTGAAAAAGTACTGGCCGGGATCCGTGTCGCACAGCAACTTCCCTTCGAGAAGATCCGGCTCAACGCGGTCGCAATTGCCGGGCTTAGCGAGCAGGAGATTATCCCCCTGGGGCGTTTTGCCCGGGAAGAACAACTGGAATTACGCTTTATCGAGTTCATGCCGCTGGATGCCGAGGGAAACTGGCAGGCGGAACAGGTTCTCCATGGCGATGCCATCCGTGCCCAGCTGGAAGATGCCTTCGGCCCCCTTCTGCCAGCCACTCGGATGGACTCAAGCCAGCCAGCAATGGATTTTGAATTTGCCGATGGGGGCGGCAGGATTGGCTTCATTAACCCGGTCAGCCAGCCATTCTGTGGGGACTGTAACCGGCTTCGCGTCACAGCCGAAGGACAACTGAGAAATTGCCTCTTTTCCCACGAGGAATGGAATGTCCGCGATGTCATGAGGCACGGCGGGAGTGACGAGGAGATTTCACAGCTCCTTACCGCGTGCGTGCTGGCCAAGAAAACCGGCCATGGAATCAACTCCCCCGATTTCCAGCAGCCCTCACGGGCAATGTTCCAGATTGGTGGTTAGGTCAGCAGCTGACCTGCTCTTCATGGCATGTGTCTGAGCTGGTCGATCTGGCCAATATCGTAGAGCTTTCCCTGGCCCGAACCCGGACAGATCTCGCACGTCTCCTTCCAGGCCTGGGGCGTCTTGATATTGGAATCCCAGAATGGCCAGGTCCGGCACTGCCGTGGACGGACGTCATAGACGCGGCAATGGCGCTGCTCCGAATCGAAGAAAACACAATCTCCATTGGGGAACTCAACCAGGGACTTGCGATTCTTCACCTGCCGGACAAACAGCTGTTCAAATTTCTCCAGATCGGGTTCCCCCAGCATCCGGGCAATGGCACCGATTTCCTCCTCGTTCACCCAGACAAAACCTGGTGCCCCGGTACAACAATTTCCACACTGCGTGCATTCAAAGCGAAGCCCCTCGCGGTACCAGCGTTTCTCTTCCACTTCCAGGCTTCCCTTCGACGGCGGAACTACTTCAAGCAGGCCCGGCAAAAAACACCGGGGTTGCATTCTAGGCAAGTCACCCATTCCCACCAAGCAGCGTGACGAGGCAATGTTAAGCTGTAACGATTAGCTGAAGTTTAGTGCGTACCTTGTCGATATGGACGTCAGTTCAGACACTCCCAGATGAATATGTGTATTTACGTAAGTTACTACCTAGAACTATGTTACGGCGTTTCATCTGGATTATAGATCACCGAAATTGTGATAAGTTGTTGTCGTTGAATAACTTATCGCATTTTTTCTTGAACATTTTAATGCCCCACCGAGGCGGTCATCGGTCACATTATATTGACATTAGTCTTTACCCCACTTAAACTTGGGACGATTTTTAGGTGGGCTGAGAGGGCCTTTCAAGAGCCGTTCCTGGAAAATGCTGTTGGAGTAACGAATTCGTGACCAAGAAAGACATCGTCAAGTCGATTTCCGAAAAAATCAACATGACCCAGTTGATGACCAAGGAGATTGTCCAGGAAACGTTTGACACAATTGTCGAGACACTGGTCCGTGAGGGGCGGATTGAATTGCGGAATTTTGGTGTTTTCGAAGCGAAAAAACGTGCTGCACGGCGGGCAAGGAATCCACGGACAAGTGAACGGGTGGATGTCCCTGCCAAGATCGTGGTGACATTCAAACCTGGAAAGAAGATGGAGGAGATGGTCAGGAACATGGATCCGGAGGTACTGGCGGAGGGAATGACTGCCCAGGGCGATCCACCCGCTACAGCGATGAATTCATTTGATCCCTCTCCCCCGATGGAAGCACCGGCGGCGGACAATGCCCCCGACGGCCATGTGAATCCGACGAGTCAAAGCGGCCTGGACCAGGACACCGAGACTGAAATATAGCGTTCGAAGGAAGATAACAGCGAGAAGCGGTTTTTGCAGGGAGGCAAATCCGTATTGCTTTGATTTCCCACTTTCTGTACAGATACCCGGCTTTCCTGCCGTTTTGAGCCTGGCCTTTGCTGCCGGACTGGCAGCAGGCCCCTTTCACGAATCCCAGCTGACTTACTTTAAATATTCTGAACGACCAGGACTCGCGACCTTCCGGATCGTGAGCCTCGAACTGATCAAGGAGGAATGGTTCATGCGTCGGCTTTTTATCGCATTGATGATAGGGGCAGTCATCAGTACAACGGCAGGTTGTTTTCTCCCGGCCTATTCCGGGGATCGTCCACGTCGGACACAGCAACTGATTTTCACGTCTGAAAACCAGCGGGCAATCCTGAATTTCTGGGAACGCTTCTGGCACCTGGACATGCCCGATCACATGTCACCCCAGCGGGTCCATGGCGGCGTCATCTAACGCCTTGTGGCAGCAAGATGGGGTTGGCGGCCTGAATCACGACAATGCGTGACCTGTTCACTGCTGCGCCAGGAGCAATTGTAGGACGCCGCCGGGACGGTTAGATTGACAATTGGCGAACACCAGCACTTCCAACAGACGGGCTACGCTGCGTGGAAACTCCAGAAGAGAAAATTGACCTCTCGGTACAGCTTAACCGGCTGGCCCTTCCCAACCCGATCCTGGTTGCTTCCGGGACTTTCGGCTACGCGCGGGAAATGGAATCGCTGGTGAACCTCGATCGCCTTGGAGGGATCCTCCCCAAGACGATCACGGTGGAACCCCGGAGAGGGAATCCCGCCTGGCGAACGGTGGAAACGAGCTGCGGCCTGTTGAACTCTATCGGCCTGGACAATGACGGCCTGGAAGCATTCATCGCCCACCACCTCCCCTACCTGGCAGCCCTGGCGGCGCCGGTCATCGTCAGTATTGCCGGCCGCAGCGAGCAGGAGTACATCATGATGGCCGGGAAATTAGCCAGCGCCGGTGGGCTGGATGCGGTGGAGCTGAACATCTCCTGTCCGAATGTCTCAGGCGGTGTGGATTTCGGTACCAGTCCGGAACGATGCGCTGCGGTGGTCCGGGGTGTTCGTCAGTCGTGTGACCTGCCGATCCTTGCCAAGCTCACACCCAACGTGACCGATATCACTGCGATTGCCCAAGCAGCAGCCGAGGCCGGTGCCGACGCGATCTGCCTGATCAATACCCTGCTGGGAATGGCAGTTGACTGGCGCGGCCGCCGTCCCCTGCTGGGAAATGACATGGGGGGCCTCAGCGGGCCTGCGATCAAGCCTGTTGCCCTCCGCTGCGTCTACCAGGTCGCACGTTCGGTGGACGTTCCGCTGATCGGCATTGGTGGAATTGCCACGCTCGATGACGTGATGGAATTCCTTGTTGCCGGTGCCAGTGCAGTGCAGATTGGGACAGCGAATTACTACGATCCGTCGATCAGCATGCGGCTGATTGATGAGCTGCCGGGTGCACTTGCCGATGCGGGAGTGACCAGCATCCGGGACATTTCAGGAACCATTACATCGAACCGCTCCGAAGCGGTCAGCAAGGATGGCCAGCCGGCATGACAACAGACAGGATCTTTATCGACGACGAGGAACGATGAAAGTACTTTCAGGAATTCAGCCGACCGGGCGATTTCACTGGGGCAACTACTTCGGTGCCATCCAGCAGTACATCGATCTGCAGGATGAGGAGGAGGCCTATTACTTCATCGCCAACCTGCATGCCCTGACATCGATTCGTGATCCCGAGCTGTTACGACAGCACACCAGGGACGCCGCCCTGGACTTGCTCGCCCTGGGCCTGGACCCGGCCCGGGCAATCCTGTTTGTCCAGTCCGATGTACCACAGGTTTCGGAACTCACCTGGCTACTGATGACCGGTACCCCGATGGGCCTTCTGGAACGTTGCCATGCGTACAAGGAAAAAAAGGACAAGGGGCTGACTGCCGAGGCAGGCCTCTTCACCTACCCGGTACTGATGGCGGCAGACATCCTGGCCTATGATTCCAACATCGTGCCAGTCGGTGCGGACCAGGTCCAGCATATCGAAGTGTGTCGTGACCTGGCGCGCAGTTTCAATCACCACTTCGGTGATGTCTTTGTCATCCCGGAAGCCAAGGTGCTGGCCGATGCGGCCAAGGTCCCGGGAACCGATGGCGAGAAGATGTCCAAAAGTTACGACAACACGATCGAGGTGTTCGAGGACATTGGTGCGCAGAAGAAGAAAATCATGCGGATTCCTACCGATTCCCGGGCCCTGGAAGACCCCAAGGATCCCCAGCAGGACCATCTTTTCCAGCTTTACAGCCTTTTTGCCGACGAGGATCCGAAGCAGGAAATGGCTGCCATGTACCGTCGTGGCGGGTTCGGTTACGGGGAGGTGAAGAAGAAGCTTGTGGAGGTGGCGGAAGCATTTTTTGCCGATGCCCGCAGCCGTCGAGCAACGCTGGAGAATGATGCGGATTACGTCACCGGCGTCCTTGACGAGGGTGCCCAGCGTGCTTCTGCCAAGGCCTCCGAGGTCCTGGCCCGAGCACAGAATGCATGTGGGATGGGATGATGAATGTCATCGGTATTGGAACGGATATTATCGAGTGCCTGCGGATCGCCCAGATGATCGAGCGCCATGGCGAACTCTTCCTGGGCCGGGTCTTTACGTCGCTCGAGATTGACTACTGCAGTTCTCGCAAGGCAGCCACCCAGCACTATGCCGGACGCTGGGCCGCCAAGGAAGCGGTTCTCAAAGCAATGGGGACCGGCTGGTCACGTGGGATCCGCTGGAAGGACCTGGAAGTTCGGACCGAGATGAGTGGCAAGCCGCTTGTACAGATTGAGGGAACTGCCTGGGAAATCTGCCAGGAGAAGGGGATCACGGATTTCCAGCTGAGCATTTCCCATTGCCGAAGCCATGCAACCGCCTTTGCCGTGGCGCTGGGAAAAGAAGAGTAGGCCAGGGAATTCCACTGCCATCTCAACTCGAGGCTGGCGTGGGATCCAGCAGAACCGGTTCGAAACCGGCCTGGATGACGAGCCCTTCGACCGTCCTGATAATCGCCGCCGGGTGTTCCTTCTCATGCTCGGCCAGGAGTTTTTCCCACCTGGCCCTCTCGTCATCCTCCATCCCTTTCCACGCCCCCCGGCCCCGGCAACGGGGATACTTGGAGCAACCGAGCCAGGGCCCCCGCTTGCCGTTACGGAGGTAAAGTGGTGCATCGCATTTTGAGCAGGGCAAGTCCGTCTCCAGCGGTGGGGTCTTGCTCTCTGCAACATTGCCCTGCTTGTCGAGATTCACGATCCCATCGCACTCCGGATAGTTACTGCAGGCCAGAAAGGGTCCGTAACGGCCTGTCTTCTTGATCAGCGGATCCTCGCAGCCTGGGCAGGCAATGTTGGTCACCTGGGGCAGGATCGGACGTCCCTCGGCATCGATCGGTGCTGCATAGCGGCACGGTTCCCGCATCTCCGCGGCAATCGCCGCAATCGCCTCCTTCTGGGGCTTGGTTATCTTGGACCAGGTCACCTTCTGTTCACACTCGCTGCAGGTCAGGAAGGGCCTGGAGCGAGCGGTTTTACCACGGTTGACCCCCATCGGTGTGGCCTTACACTCCGGACAACTGATCTCCGAGGGCTCCGGGGGAACAACAAACCCAGTACAACTGAGGAACTTGCCGTTGCGGCCAAAGCGATATTCGGTTCGTCGCCCACAATCCGGACAAAGGTACTCCTTCGGTGCCAGCTTGGTCTCCGCACGGGCATGCGTCATCGTCTCGTGCGCCGAATCGAGTTCTGCCTTGAAGGGATCGTAGAACTCCTGCAGGAATCCGGTCCACTCGATCTCTCCATCCTCAATACCGTCCAGCTGTTCTTCCATCCAGCGTGTGTAACCGAGGTCCATGATCCCGGGAAAACCCTGGATCAGTTTCTCGGTCACGACTTCTCCAAGATCGGTTGCATAAAAACGATTGGTTCGCTTCTCCACGTAGTTCCGATCCTGGATCACCTTGATGATCGAGGCATAAGTACTCGGCCTGCCAATCCCCTCTTCCTCGAGTTTCTTTACCAGTGATCCCTCGTTGAAGCGTGCCGGGGGCGAGGAGAACTTCTGCTTCGGATCAATCGCAAAAGGTGCAGTCAGGTGCCCCTCGTCCAGTGCCGGCAATGTCTGTTCGTCACTGGCAGTTGGAACACCACTTGCCTTGTAGAAACCATCAAAAACAAGCACCCGGCCCGAGGACTTGAGGATCGCACCGGTCGTGCTGTCCGACCGCTCGAGCAGGATCGTGGTTGCATCCCACTGGGCGTCCGTCATCTGGCAAGCAAGGAACCGGTTCCTGATCAGGCGGTAAAGCTTGAACTGATCGTCATTGAGAACCCCGGCCAACTGTTCCGGAAGACGATTTACATCGGTTGGTCGAATCGCCTCATGGGCCTCCTGGGCATTCTTGTTGGTCGAACCATAAAACCGTGGTTTTTCCGGAAGGTACGAATCTCCCAGGCTCTCTCCGATGAAACCCCGGGCTCGCTCGATCGCCTCTCCAGCAATAACTGTTGAGTCTGTCCGCATGTAGGTGATCAGCCCGACATGCCCCTCTCCTGGCACGTTGACACCCTCGTACAGTCCCTGGGCCGCACGCATGGTTCGACTGGCAGTAAATCCCAGGGCATTAGAGGCGGACATTTGCAGGGTACTGGTAATGAATGGACCGGATGGCCGTGACGTGGTACGCCGCGTCTCGACCGATACCAGCTGGTATCGAGCCTGTGGATCGACCTGGCCAACCACGTTGCGGACATAGCGAGCTGGCCCCTTCCCTGACTCATCCTCCACCGTCTCGACCGAAACATCCAGCATCCCTACTGCCTCGGCAATCCTGCTGATCTCGGCGGAAAGATCCTGGGGATCGTCCTGGGAACAACCCAGTTTGAACTTTTCACCATCCACCTCCACCAGCTCGGTTGTCAGCCCACCATGCTCTGACAACCATGCGTTCTGGCGTTTGATGGTCGGTGGCTTCCCCTTCTCATCCAGGCTGGCGATGAACCCGGACCAGCTTTCAACTAGCTTCCCTGCCGCTTCCGGATCCAGGGCCAGGCGTGCCGTGAGTGACCAGGACTCGTCTGGAACATGGGCCCGGATCAATTTCTCACGTTCCACAACCAGTCGAACCGCCACGCTCTGCACGCGCCCCGCACTGAGACCCCCAGCGACCTTTTTCCAGAGCAAGGGAGAAACCTGGTAACCGACAATTCGGTCAAGGATGCGGCGAGCCTGCTGGGCATTCACTTTCGCCATATCAATCTCACGTGGCTCCTGGAATGCACGCTCGATGGCGGTACGAGTGATGGCATTGAAAACAACCCGCTTGAGTTGCTCCGGTTTCAGATCCAGCGCCTCGGCCAGTAACCAGGCAATCGCTTCTCCCTCACGGTCAAGGTCGGTTGCCAGCCAGACATCCTTGCAACCGCGTGCCGCTTTCTTCAGCTGGGAAAGTACCTTCTTCTTGCCCTGGATTGTCTCGTAACTCGGCGAGAATTTATTCTCCAGGTCAATCCCGGGAACCGGGGCAGAGACACCCTTCGGATTGCGACGGGGCAGGTCCAGCACGTGACCAATACTCGCCTCCACCACGAAACCGTCACCCAGGAATCGGGAGATCGTGCGCACCTTGGCAGGCGATTCAACAATCACCAGCGAGGTCTGCGGACTCTCTTTCTTTGTTGTCTTCTTTGCCATCTTTTCCTGTTGTTACTGGCTGACAGCCTGCTGCTAGCCACTCCTCTCCATGCCCGTCCCTTACTTAATATAGAGAGATTCACCCTCCTGAATCGGGCTACCCATCCATCCGCGGAAGGATCTCTGATATATTTCCTATTGTTCGGCGAAGTGACCCGCCTTTTCTTAGCGATTCGTCAAACGGCAATTTTCTTCACTACCTTATTGGGATTGTTTTTGCCACCGGCGCCCCTAGAATTGGGGACTTCTGCGGCAAACAGCATTTCGGTAGAGAAAACCAAATAATACGTGACGGCAGACCTGTCAAGCGGTTTTCCTGATTCTGTTGTCATCTGGGGATTGTAGACAATGGCTAAACAGAAGTTCCATGCCCGTGCAAAACACCGGCGTTCATTCAACATGCGCCGCTGGATTCAAGACCACCAGAAGTCGGTTTTTGTTTCCCTCACTGTGATCTGCATGGGTGCATTCGTCGTTGGACCATCCCTCCAGACCTTCATGGACCAGCCCGGATTGTCGGGCGGAACACGCGTCGTGGTCTGGAAAGGAGGTAGCCTGACACAGGCCCAACTGAAGGCAATGCAATCGGCAGAATCCCAGACAAGAAGCTTCCTCAATGGCCTGGCAGATAAGACAAGAAACAAGAACGGAACTCCGAACGATCGTTTTGGATTGGCCAGTGGATTCGCAGGCTCCAACTCGCGGCAATTGCTCAATAAACGCCTGCTGGCAGACCAGGCCAGTGAACTGGGAATTGTCGTCAGTGATGAAATGGTCCGGGATTACCTGAAGACACTCACCGATGGAAAGCTGACAAATGCAGAAGTCGTGACCACCATGGACGACATGGTCGGAGCCGGGTTCTCCGAACGGGAATTGTTTGAACAGATACGACTGGAAATTCTCAGTTTCCAGATGAGAACCATGATTGCCTTAAGTGGAATCCCTGACGATCCCGTGCCCGGGGATGCCTGGAGCTACCATAACCAGCTCAATCGCCGTGTGACCGCGGAGATCCTCCCGATCTCCGTTAACGAATTCCGCAAAGAAGTGGAACCTCCAAACGAGACACAGGAAAGGGAGTTCTATGAGCAATACAAGAACTTCCAGCGACAGGAAAGAGTTGTCGGCTATACCACACCCGGAAAGATCGCTTTCGAGTACGTGATGGCGGACCTGGAGGATTTCCAGAAAGAGGAAACCGAGCGTATCAAGCCCGAGGTGACCGAGGAGGAAATCGAGGATTATTACAACACGAATATCTCGCTGTACAAGAAACCGAAACCGCTCGACGATATAGAGGAGCCCGAGGACAAGCCCGAGGACAAGCCCGAGGACAAGCCCGAGGACAA
>JAPYUD010000604.1:0-2156 GCA_029936215.1 Pirellulaceae bacterium
CGCGGCAAGGACGAGGGGCCCCAGCACGAGGTCACCCTCTCTCCCTTCTGGATGGCCAGCCACGAGATTACCTGGAATGCCTACGAGATCTGGATGTCGGATACCGATATCCTTCGCCGCGAGGCACTCGGTATCAAGGCAACACAGCGTGATGCGGTGGCGAGCGAGTTTCAGCTGAGCAAACCGACTCCCCCCTACACGGACATGACGTTCGGGATGGGCAAGCGAGGTTACCCGGCGATCTGTATGACACAGCATGCTGCCAGAACTTTCTGCCAGTGGCTCACGGCCAAGACCGGTCGTTACTATCGCCTGCCGACCGAGGCGGAGTGGGAGTATGCCTGCCGGGCGGGGACCACGACGGCCTACCACTTTGGCGATAAACCGGGCCCGCTGGGCGAGTATGCCTGGTTCCTGGACAACAGCGAGGAGAAGTACCAGAAGGTGGGGCAGAAAAAGCCAAACCGATGGGGACTCTTTGATATGCACGGCAACGTCTCGGAATGGGTGCTGGACCAGCACCTGCCGGGTGCCTATGGCGATCACGCTCTGAAAAATCCCCTGGTGATTCCCAGCATGCTTTATCCACGGGTTGTCCGGGGCGGTTCCTGGGACGATGCCCCGGATCGGCTGCGAAGCGCCGCTCGCCGTGGGTCGGGGGAGGAGTGGAAGGAGCAGGATCCGCAGGATCCGGTCAGTATCTGGTACCACACCGACGCGCTGGGGGTTGGATTCCGAATTGTCCGTCCGCTGGTTGAGCCGACCGACAAGGAGAAAGCGGAAAAGTGGGGCAAGACTGCTCCGCCGCAGATCGACGAGGAAAAATAGTCCAGATCACAAATCAAGTTGTACCTGCCTTCCCCGCACCGTATCCTGATTGTTTGAGACGGACAAAAAAACTTTCCAAACTTCCACTGTTTCACGAGGCCCACCGATGAGCGAGAAGACAAAGACGACCTCCACCCGTCGTGATTTCCTGGTGAAGAGTGGCACGATTGCTGCCGCCACGACGCTGGTCGGAACCTCCGCACCCCACGTTCACGCGGCGGAGGATAACACCATCCAGATCGCCCTGGTCGGTTGTGGTGGTCGTGGTACCGGAGCCGCGGTGAATGCCCTCTCGGTCCAGAATGGCCCGATCAAGCTGGTCGCAATGGCCGACGTTTTCGAGGACCGGCTGGCGATCAGCCACCGCAGCCTCTCGACCCAGTTGACGAACAAGGTCGATGTGCCGGATGAACGCAAGTTCATTGGTTTCGAGGCCTACAAGCAGGCGATCGACTGCCTCAAGCCCGGTGACGTGGTGATCTTTACCACGCCCTGTGCTTTCCGCTGGGTGCATTTCACCTATGCCATCGAGAAGGGTGTGAATGTCTTCATGGAGAAGCCGGTCACGGCGGATGGCCCCACCAGCAGGAAGATGTTCGAACTTGCCAAGAAGGCCGAGGAAAAGAACCTCAAGGTTGGCGTCGGCTTGATGGTCCGCCACTGCAAGGCCCGGCAGGCCCTGGCCCAGAAAATTCATGACGGCGAGCTGGGTGACGTGCTCACGCTCAGGGCCTATCGCATGGCCGGGCCGACCGGCTCGGCAGCCACCGGTGTGGCGCCGAAGGGGATGAGTGACCTGGAATGGCAGATCCGCCGTTTCCACGCTTTTCTCTGGGCCAGCGGAGGAGCGGTAAGTGATTTCCTGATTCACAATATCGACGAGGGATGTTGGGCCAAGGGGGAATGGCCGGTGCAGGCAATTGGCTCCGGTGGCCGTCACTACCGGGGCACCACGGTGGACCAGAACTTCGACAGCTACTCGATCGAGTTTACCTTTGCAGATGGCGCGAAGCTGCTGGTCAATGGCCGTACGATCCCGGGCTGCAAGACCGACTTCGCCACCTACGTGCACGGTACGAAGGGGTCGGCGATCTTTTCTACCGCTGGTCACGTGCCCGCCCGCAGTCGGATCTTCAAGGGTCAGAACTTTAACAAGGACGAGCAGATCTGGGCCTATCCCGACCGCGAACCGAATCCCTACCAGGTGGAATGGAATGACCTGATTCAGGCAATTCGCCAGGACGAGACCTATAACGAGGTCGAGCGGGGTGTCAAATCCAGCCTGGTCACCTCGATGGGACGGATGGCGGCCCATACCGGCCAGTTGA
>JAPYUD010000077.1:0-11126 GCA_029936215.1 Pirellulaceae bacterium
CCCTGGACCCGGAGCGTCAACGGGATCTGCTTCCTGGAAACTCCCGCCGCGCTACGGGCAGAAGGAAAGAAAGACCACTTTGGTCCCTGGGAAGGGCACCTGGTGGGCTGTGAGTATGATACGCGTCGCCTGATTCGCATGAGCCTGCAGCGGGTGGGGGAGACGATCCAGGGTGCGGTCTATCCACTCACACTGGACAAGCCGGCCGAGGGGGAAGCATTGCTGGGACCGCTTGCCTGTGCCATTTCGCCCAGCGGGGATCTCTACATTGGCTCCATCCGTGATAGTGGCTGGGGAGGTGCAAACAATATCGGTACGTTGGTGCAGATGCAGATCGATCCCGAGCAGCTTCCTGCTGGCATCGCCGAGGTGAGGGCAGTTGCAGGAGGATTGGAAGTACAGTTCACACGGGCCGTTGACCGGCAGAAGGCGGTGGACCCGGGAAACTATACAATCTCCTCCTACACCCGCGTTTCAACTCCCGTGTACGGGGGGGATGACCAGCAGCGCCGCAGCGAGAAGCCACTGGCGATCGAGGTTTCCGCCGATGGCCGTCGATTGTTGATCAAGTTGGCCGAGTGGCGAGAGGGCTTCGTCTACGAGCTGAAAATCAAGAAGCTGGTTGGTGCAGACGAGGTCTTCTTCCCGGCCGAGGCCTACTACACTCTCAGAAAAGCTCCTGCTCAGTAGCTGTCTCACGAATGCACTGCTCGTCGTCATGCCGCGGGTTGTTGACATGGCTGGAGACTGGCCTGCAGGTGAGCTGGTCGTCAGGGCAGGGGACCAGCAGGCCGCGGAGGGAGTCCTGGTCCTGGTTTCCCGGGTCGAGCCAGGCCTGGTGATCTTCGCTGGCCAGGATCACCGGCATGCGATCATGGATTGGCCGGGAGAGCTCGTTGGGAGTCGTGGTCAGGATCGTCCCGGTGAGCAGTGCCTGTTGCTGGCCAGGCTCCTTCCAGGTTTCCCACAAGCCGGCAAAGGCAAAGGGTTGCTGGTCCGGTCGATGAAAATACCATGCCTGCTTTTCACTTCCCTTTTTTTGCCACTCGTAAAAACCATCCGCCAGTACCAGGCACCGCTGTTGCCGGAAGGCTGTCCGGAAAGAGGGTTTCTCGTGGGCCGTTTCCGAGCGAGCATTGATCATGCGGTGGCCCACGCCCTGATCGCTAGCCCAGGAGGGGACCAGTCCCCATCGGAGCAGCAGGGCCTGGCGAGTTGTGGACGCGGACGGTTGATGGACCGCCACAATCGGCTGGCTGGGAGCAATATTGAACCGTGGCTGGTCGGCGAGGTTTCCTGGCAGGGTGAACAGGAACTGCTCGGCCAACACGTTCAAAGGCGCACGAAGTGTAAAACGTCCACACATGAAGTCAGTGAGAGGTTAGAGGTTATCAGCGCTCACCACTAGAACTGTCGCAGGTAGCGAATGTTGGCAGAAAAACCAGCACCGTCAACACCGCTTCCATGGACACGATAGTCCTTGTCAAAGAGGTTTTCCAGTTCCACAGAGATATGTTCCCTGTCACTGATCATCCTGCCCAACCGCAGGTTGAAAGTTGCATAGCCGGGTGTCCCATCGTTGGGGATCCGCGAGTCGGTCAGGTCCTGGAAGTTAAGCCTCTCCTGCCGGTCGGCCATCCAGGCATAGAAGTCGATGTAGTGACCCGTTTTCGGAGATCGCCGGCGAAGTCCTGCCACGACCTGCAGGGGGGGAATCCTGCTCAGTGGCTCGCTGGCTTCCTTGTCAACGCCGTGGTAGTAGGAGATGTTCCCGTAGGCCGTCCAGAAATCATCCAGGCGGTAATCGCCACCCGCTTCCAGGCCATTGACGTGGGCGTCGTGGTTCACTCGTGAGAAAAGGACATTGCTCCCCACCGTCCCGGCTGGGGCACGCAGGATCATGTCGTCGATATCGGTCCAGAAGTAAAATAGTTGTCCACGGAAATCGAGCTGTTCCCATTTCACTCCCACGTCGTAGCTGGTGCTTCTCTCCGGCTGAAGGTTCACGTTGGGTATATCGGCGGCACTCTGTTGCACGTTGTCGTTGGTCGCTGTCAGATCATCCAGGTTGGGAGCCCGGAAACCCTCGGAAAAGGAGGTGACCAGACGGAGGTCATCGCGGAGTCGGTAGTTGAGCCCCGCCGAGGCAGACCAGTCGCTGAACTGCGGGTTGATCGTTAGTGGAGTGGGAATGTCGGGTGTGGCCGGGTTATTGTCGTCATCGATATTGACGATCGGTGTGGCATCTGCTGAGACACGGGTGAAACGAACACCGCTGACCGCGCCGAGGCGGTCCGTCAGCTCGGTATCCCACTGCAGGTAGGCCCCGGTCTGCTGGTAGATGCCGTCATCGGGAAACTGGGGTGTGAGCGAGGAGAGAAATGCTCCGGTGCTCGCATCAAAACGATCCTTGAACGAGTCGACATCGTCATAGTAGAGGTCCAGGCCATATGCCAGCCGCCCAAGTTCTCCCATGTCGCGGGAAAACATCACCAGCAGGCCAAGGGTTTCCGTGTCAAATTCCCCGATGTCCAGGTTCGAGGTATTAAGCCGCTGGTCGCTGCTGGCTTCCCGCTGACGGTGGTAGGAGGTGGTGATGCTGAATCGGTCAAACAGTGGCCCGGCGACCTCGGTCCCGATATAGCGGATGTATCCCATCGAGCGTTGTTGCGGATCGAACACGGTCAGGCGATTTGGGAAACGGTCACTTCGGGCCAGGTCCTGCTGGGCGAAATGCTGAAGACTGACCGTCAGCATGCGGTTCTCCGCCAGCAGGTAGCTGAGCTTGATGTCGCCCGAATGCTGCGCATAGTTGGTCCAGGGCTGGCGTCCCAGTTCACCACCCCGATCCAGGCCATTGAAATTCCCATAGCCTGCCCCTGCAAAATAAGATCCGCCCCCGATCGTTCCCTCCACGTTGAGCCGCCCGTAGTAGCCCAGGTCCGCTGAACTGAATTTCTGGATCCATTCCCCGCCAAAAAAACCGCCTCCCAGCAGGTTGCGGTTGGAACGGGTGACAACGTTGATCACTCCCCCGATCGCGTCGGCTCCGTAGAGCATTGCCTGGGGTCCGCGGATAACCTCGATGTGATCGACCATGCCCGGATCGATCGTGTTGAAGTACTGGTTCGGGCCAGATCGGAAGGTGGCGTTGTTAAGGCGAATACCATCCACCAGGATAAGTACCTGCTGGCCTGTCAGGCCCCGGATGAAGGGCGAGGCAGCACCACGCTGGGTCCGCTGGACCGTGACGCCAACCTCACGTTCCAGCGCCTGGAACATGTCGGCCGGGGCACGCTCGAGCAATTCCCGCTGGTTCACGATCGTGCGGTGGATCGGGTCGTCCAGGAGGCTGCGCAGGCTGCGACGCCCGGCACCGAGCAGCGGTCCACCCTGGGCTGAAAGATTTCCCGCCGACCAGATGAGCTCTGGATCATCGTCAGCCGCCGGTCGCCCCTGGACAACGGTTTCTGGAAGTACGGTTGGTGACTGATCGGACGGGGACTGGGGGTCCCGCTGCTGGGCACAGACCGGTTGCTGGACAAGGACCAGACTGACCCCTGCGAGCACGAGCAGCAAGCGAAAAAAGACTTCGTATAAAGCGTTCATGGCGGATCCGTAATGAGCATACCCGTATCAAGATGATCGGGTTATGACGGTTATCCGCTTGAGGCAAACAGCGAGATACTGGCATCGCCTGAAGTAAACGGTTACTGGCCCCCGGCGACCCCGGCCAGTTCCCTTTCGACACGATCCAGGTCGGCATCGACCATCATCGTTACCAGTTCGTCAAAACTTACCTCGGGTTTCCAGCCAAGCAGGCTCTCTGCCCTGGCTGGATTCCCACAGAGCGTGGTGACATCTGCCGGCCGAAAGAACTCCGGGTCGACCTGCACATGGTCTTCCCAGTCCAGGTCGACGTGTCCGAATGCAGTCTGGCAGAACTCCCTGACACTCTTCGCCTGGCCAGTCGCCACGACGAAATCTCCGGGTTCCTCCTGTTGCAGCATCAGCCACATGGCACGGACATAATCGCCGGCGAATCCCCAGTCCCTCGAGGCGTCGAGGTTTCCCAGTTTGAGTTCCTTTTGGACCCCGAGCTTGATGCGGGCCACCGCGTCGGTGATCTTGCGGGTCACGAATTCCAGGCCCCGCCGCGGGGACTCGTGATTGAAGAGGATCCCGCTGCTGGCAAAGAGCCCGTAACTCTCACGGTAATTCACGGTGATCCAGTGTCCGTAGACCTTGGCGACCCCGTAGGGGCTGCGCGGGTAGAACGGTGTTTTTTCATCCTGCGGGGTCTGTTGCACATTGCCAAACATTTCGCTGCTGCTGGCCTGGTAGAATCGGGCCTGGGGTGCTGCCTGCCGGATTGCTTCGAGTACACGGGTTACTCCCAGGCCAGTCAGGTCTGCCGTCAGCAACGGTTGCTTGAAGCTGGTCGGGACGAAGCTCTGGGCGGCCAGGTTGTAAACTTCCGAGGGTTCCACCTCGTCAAGAATGCGGACCAGTGAAAGCTGGTCACTGAGATCTCCCTGGTGCAGCGTGATCCTCTCCAGCAGGTGGGAAATCCGCTGGCAGTGATCGGTGCTGCTGCGTCGAATCACGCCGTGCACCTGGTAACCCTGGTCAAGCAGAAACTCTGCCAGGTAGGACCCGTCCTGTCCCGTGATTCCGGTGATCAGTGCACATGCTGCCATTGTCTCGTCCAGTTTCCGTTATTCGTCGGTGCCGGGATTCTCCTCTTCATCCGCAACCTCCTGCTCCCCATTTCCGTTTTCTTGTTCCGGCGGAACTCGTACCACGGCGGCCAGCAGGTCTTCCCCATCGAGTCGCATGATCCGGACTCCCTGCGTGTTCCGGCCGATGGTACTGATATCTGCTACCTCGATCCTCTGGATCTGGCCAAGCCGGCTCATCATCACGACTTCATCGTTATCACCGACCCGCACGGTTGCCACCACCTTGCCATTGCGATCACTGGTACGGATCCCCCGGATCCCCTTGCCGCCTCTCTTCTGGGTGCGGTATCGGGCGGACGAATTGGTCTCATCGTCCGAAGCATCATCCGCATCGGGTCCGAAAAGCGTGCGTTTGCCATAACCGTTTTCGCAGATTGTCAGCAGGGTTGCTTCCGGGTCGGCGACCACCATGCCAACCAGCGTATCCCCGGAAGACAGGCTGATTCCCTTGACCCCCGAGGTGTCTCGCCCCATCGGCCGGGCATCGGATTCACGGAACCGAATGGCCATGCCGCCGCTCGTGGAGATGACAACTTCATCCCCTGTCTGGCAGAGCACCATGTCTACCAGTTCGTCGTCATCACGCAGCTTGATTGCCTTGATCCCCCCCCGCTTGGGACGGCTGTATGCAGAGAGCGGGGTTTTTTTTACCAGCCCGCTGCGGGTCGCCATCATCAGGCAGTGGTCGGGCATGTCGAAGTCCCGGATGGCGATGCAATCCAGGATCTGTTCGTCCTTGTCGAGCTTCAACAGGTTCACGATTGCACGGCCACGACTGTTTCGTCCGAGTTCGGGCAGGCCATAGACTTTCTGCCAGTAGACCTTTCCCCGGTTGGTAAAGAACAGCAGGTGGGAATGCGTGCTGGCAACGAAGAGATGTTCGATCGGATCTTCCTCGTCCGCCCGGGCTCCTCTCAGTCCCCTGCCACCTCTTCGCTGGGACCGGTAGACACTCAGGGGGGTCCGCTTGACATACCCGTTATGGCTGATGGTGACCGCCATCGTCTCCTCGGTAATCAGGGTGTCGAGGTCCACATTGCCAATCTCTTCGCCACTAATTTCCGTTCGTCGTTCATCCCCGTGCTTGTCACGGATTTCTTTCAGGTCCGCCTTGACGATATCCAGGATGTGCTTCGAGTCCTCCAGGATGTGGAGGAACGCCGTGATTTGTTCGAGCAGTTCACCATGCTCGCTCCCCAGCTTTTCCTGTTCCAGGTTGACCAGCTGGCCAAGTGTCATCCGCAGGATCGCGTCGGCCTGGACAGCCGAAAGCGAGTAGCTGTCCGACTCACCGTGTTCCTGCTGGAAATGGGAGAATCCCTCGGCCCCCAGTGCCTCTTTCATCAGCGAGGCGGGGCAGGCGACTCCCATCAGCGAGACCTTGGCCTCGGCCTGGGTTTTCGAGTTGCGGATGATCTGGATGATGTCGTCGATATTTGCCAGGGCCAGCAACTGGCCCTCGACCACGTGTTTCCGCTGCCGGGACTTGCCCAGCAGGAACTGGGTCCGGCGACGAATCACCTTCTCGCGATGCCGCAGGAACTCGTCCAGGATCTGCTTGATGTTGAGCGTACGTGGTTTTCCGTCGACCAGCGCCAGCAGGATAATGGAGATGGTCTCCTGGAGGGACGAGTACTTGTAAAGCTGGTTAAGCACCACATCCGGGTCCGCGTCTCGCTTGATGTCGATCACCAGCCGGACAGGGTCATTCAAGTCACTGACATCCTTGATGTCCGAGATGCCGGTGATCTTGCCACTGTTGACCAGGCCGGCGATGCGTTCGACCACGCGGTCGCGGTATTGCTGGTAGGGAATTTCCTTGACGATGATCTGGGACCTGTTGCCCTTTTCCTCGATTTCCGTGCGGGCACGGACGATCACCGTTCCCCGACCTGTATAGTAGCCCTGGCGTATGCCGCTGCGGCCACAGATGATCCCTCCCGTGGGGAAGTCAGGCCCTGGAATAATCTCCAGCAACTCGTCGATACTTATCTCCGGATTCTCGATGATCCGTATCAGTCCATTACAGACTTCAGAGAGGTTGTGTGGGGGAATCGATGTCGCCATCCCCACCGCGATACCGTTGGCACCGTTGACCAGCAAATTTGGGAACTTGGACGGGAGCACCGTTGGTTCCATGCCACTCTGGTCGTAGGTCGGGGTGAAATCCACCGTGTCGAGCTTGATGTCGTCGAGCAACAGTGATGAGATCGCGGAAAGCCGTGCCTCGGTGTATCGCATGGCGGCCGGGGGAAGCCCGGCAATGGAGCCAAAATTACCCTGCTTGTCGATCAGCACATGACGCATGTTCCACTCCTGCGCCATGCGGACCAGCGTTGGGTAGATCACGCTCTCACCATGTGGATGGTAATTACCGCTGGTATCACCGGAGATCTTGGCGCACTTGACCCGGGAGGATGAGGGTCCCAGGTTCAGGTCGTTCATCGCTACCAGGATCCGGCGCTGGGACGGCTTGAGGCCATCCCGCACATCGGGAAGGGCACGGCTGACAATCACGCTCATCGCGTAAGTCAGGTAGCTATTTTTCAGTTCCTCCTCGATAGGAAGATCAATCAGGTGACCGCCGCCGGAATCATCCGTGGGTGGGAGATCAGCGGCTTCGGGTCCGTCGGGGTTTTCAGAATCAGTCGACAAGCGTGAGTCCTTTCAAATACGTGAAACCGTAATTTTCGCAGGGTTCATCCTCTTGGGGATGGAAGGAGAGTGTCTTCCATGCCAGCTTCCTGACACGGTTGCTCCCTTCCTCAATCTCGATAAACTGGTCCGCCTCGATATCACGGAGCAGGGTGAGCATCCGGGCATGATCCTCCGATTCCGTTTTTCCCAGGAAAAAGAACCAGCCGCCGCTGCAAACAGCGATGACCAGACAGACTGCCCATTTCAGGACGAGCCGTACCGACGCGGCCCTGGTATCCCAGGCATCGTCGGAGGCACTCTTCTGTCGCTGAGTTTCAGCAACCGGGACAGGATCAATTCGTGGATTGTTCAAACCGGAACCATGGGCCGAGAATTCTCGAGACAAAGAAAAGGACAAGATTTCGTGTCAAAAGACACCAGAAAAGCCCGCCTCCTTTGACAATGCCGGCCTATCACAAGCGGATAAAAATACCGGTTTGAGAGACCCTGATTTTACCGTGTTTTACCCTTTTTTACAACCGATTTGAGGCCCATTGGCCATCCTGCAAGTCATTGAATATCAACACTTTACGGCTACACATTTGGAGTCACAAATGCCCTGCAGCAGAAGCCTCCTGGAAGCAACAAGATTGGAACAAGATGAGCTGCTTGGGGGTTCTCTTCCAGGGTCGTGTGTGGGAGGGGTCCGGGCACATCGAAGAGGTGAAATGTCCATTTTCCGTCGGGGACTTTCCCAGGGGCTCTCGGTAGAATACAGGTACCGGCGATTTCCCTTCGTGCATTTGTGCAGGAGTGCTATCTGATGAGATGCAATAACTTCTGGCGACCCTTTTTGTCTGGTGTGGTGACGTGGATTGTCGTGCTGACAATTGCCTGGACGGGCCATGCCCAGCAACGGGGCCAGGGAGCTCTCACCGGTGCACCCGGTGTTGGCGACTCCCTGCCGGATGTCCAGGTCTACCTTCCAGATGGCACTCCCTTTTCAACAGGCGAGTTGAAGGGGAATTACACGGTCCTGGTGTTTGGCTGTCTCACATGACCGCCGTTCTTGAGAAATGTCTCCGGTCTGGAGGCGATCGAGCGTGATTACGCCCGCCGTGGAGTGAAGTTCTACTACATCTACAAGGCGCTTGCTCACCCGGAGAACAACCGGTACGTGGCACCTTTCACGCTGGAAGAAAGACTGCTTCACGTCAAGGAAGCAGAGCGTACGATTGGCTCGCGATTCACCTGGCTTTGTGACAACATGGAGAATGGTCTCAAGCATGCCCTGGGGAACGCTCCGAACTCGGAGTTTATCCTGGATGCCGAGGGAAAGGTTGTTGTCCAGCGTCGTTGGAGCACGCCGGATAATTTGAGAGCAGACCTGGTGCGACTGGTCGGAGCGGTGGAGAATCCGACTCAACCGGGAGATGTCGATGTGCGATTTACTGCTCCTCCCGCTGTGGCAGCCAGTGGGGTCGTACCACGGCTGACCGGCCTTTCCGGTACCAAGGCACTCAAGATCGAGCCCCAGCCAAGCGAGCAGCCGTTTTACGTCAAGCTTCGAGCCGAGGTCGACCAGGAATTCCTGGATGACGGGATTGGTAAACTTTACCTCGGTTTTCACCTCGATCCGCTCTACCATGTCCACTGGAACAATCTCACCGATCCGATTCGCTACCGGGTCCGTCTGCCAGATGGTTACACGGTTGCCCGCCGTCGTGGCGAGGGTCCCAGGGTCAGTGAACCGGCGGATATTGATCCCAGGGAGTTCTTGCTGGAGATTGAACGGGATATAAGTGGACAGGATCGGTTCCTGCGACGAGAACGGAGGGACGAGGAGCAGTCCCGGCTCGTGGTCACCGTTGATTACTTCGCATGTAACGACGAGGAGGGCTGGTGTAAACCGGTCTCCCAGCAGTACCTGGTCTCGCTCGAGGTAGACAAGGATGGAGGCTGGGCGATGAGTCGCCGTGGTTCTCGTGGTCGCAGCCCGGGAATTGCAGGTGGGGGCCAGTTTCCCGGTCGTGGTGGACCTGGAGGAGCTCCGGTTCTTCCAGGGGGCGATGCCAACCGGATGATGGGTGGCGTGATGCAAGTGGATGCTGTCCAGGGGAAGCTGACAATCCGTCAACGAGGTGGTGAACCGGTCACCGTGATTGTTGATAAATCAGTTCCAGTGGTGCGAAATGGTCAACCGGCGAGCCTGGCTGACCTGCAGATGCGTGACATGGTGATGGTGATGCTGGCACCGGCCGAGGGCAAGGGCACACGTCGGGTGCTGCGGATCATGGCACGCGGTAGCGGAAATCGCTAGGCGTTTTCTAGCCAAGATGACGGCTGGGAAGAGACTCGATTGCTCGAGGTGCACGGTAAGTTGCACCCTGCTTGACCTGAACGTTACTGGTATCCCACCAGCGCTGTAACCAGCTGCTGCTGCCAGGATCGCTCCACTTTTTCAGTTCGAGGTGAAGCATGGCACAGCCGACGGTGATGGCGACGAAGGAGATCACCAGCATCATGGTGTAGACGTTCAGTCGCGGCTTTTGTCCGATTGTTGTCTTGGCCACGGCAGCAGCACCTCATCCATGTAAGGTTTTTGAAGAAATCGATCAGCCGACGTCTTTTCCTACCCGGTCTCCCTTGCGGATCTCCCCCCGGCGATACTTGGGGATAATCACGCCGACAGCAGAACTGGGAGTGATCTTCTGGATCTTGATGCGTCCCAGGAAATTTGCTCCCCGGTAGACATCCAGCTCGTGACCCTCACGCAGCCCGTCATCATAGCCCAGGGAAATCTGCAGCAGGTCCTTGGCAACAGACGTCACGATGCCATCCACGTCAGGTGTCACCTGGGTGAGATTACTGAACTCATCCAGGCCATTGGACTGGAGGACACTCGAGAGCCGGCT
The DNA here is from genome assembly GCA_029936215.1 of Pirellulaceae bacterium. Taxonomy (GTDB): domain Bacteria; phylum Planctomycetota; class Planctomycetia; order Pirellulales; family Pirellulaceae; genus SAT2750. The sequence continues at coordinate 10,295 of JAPYUD010000077.1, forward strand.
GACCTGGGCAACCAGCTGGGCATTCTTTTCCTGGAAACGAATCCTCTCCCCTTCCAGCTGGGTATTTCCATCGGTAAGCACCAGCAGCTGGGCGAAGAAATCGTCTGCAGCTTTCTGGGTGTCGCGGATCTCCACTCGCAACTTGGCGACCTCGTCCGTCAGGTCTGCCTTTGTCTTTTCGGCAATGTTCAGTGACTCGGTGAGCTTGTCATTTTGTGCCTGCTTGTCTCGCAAGTTCAGCTCGGCTTCTTCCTGGCGAGTTTTGTATTCGTCCGCCCGGATCTGCAGGGCAGCAAGTGAAAAACGGCGGGCAGCCTGCTCACGCTCCAGCCGTTCTTTCTGGTTTGCCAGGGATTTCCGGACCTCGGTCAGGACGCCGTCGCGATCGTCCACTTGCTTCGCAAGTTCCTCCGACTTCTTTTTCCAGTTCGTGTGCGTCGCATTGACCATGACGGCAATGCCCATGAACATCACGCTCATGATCATGATCATGACGGTAAAGATTTTCCCCAGAAGTGTCATAGCACAAGCTCCTCAGAAACGTCTTTCTGTTCAGTCTCTTCCCAGATCAACCGGTCGCCTAATACATCCTAGAGTCGAACCAGGCCAGGTAACGCCTCGGCCAAACATTCCGTGAAACAGGGAGTTGGCTTTCTGCCAGAAACTAGACCTTTTCCGGAGAAAAAATAACGTATTCCTTTCATCCGACTCGGCTCCATTTAACCGTAAAAGCCAGTATAGTTGCGAGAATTCTACAATGTCAACGAATTACCCGTAACCTGCAACGATCACGGAAGATAGGCAATAATGAGAACAGCTCGCTGGTAGCTAT